>CALCRR010000366.1 GCA_937894495.1 uncultured Ruminococcus sp.
CCAGGGCGTGGCCACCTCCATCGACGCCCTCTCGGTGGGCTTCACCATTGCCGATTACGGTCTGGGCATGGCTCTGCTGTGCTCGGTCATCATCAGTGCAGTCACCCTCGTCATCTGCCTTTCGGGAGTTATGATCGGCAAGCGCTTCGGCAACAAAATGTCGGGCAAAGCCACCATTCTCGGCGGTATTATCCTGATAGCTATCGGCGCTGAGATCTTTTTCAAAGGCTAAAAGTAAAACGTCCTTACCCCGCAGCAAGCGAGGTAAGGTTTTTTATCCCCAATTATGATGTGTTTTGCCGTAAATGATCATCTACCATACTGCCTGCAGGTTTTACTGGGGAAAACCTGCAGACGGCACGGTAAATAATTATTTACAGCAAAACACATTAAAATCGGGATAAAAAACCGAACACTCCACGCTAAAGCGCAGAATGTCCGGTACCGAGCAATTATGAATTATGCATTATAAATTATGAATTAGAAACAGATATGCCTTTGACAGTGTAGCCTGCCTCGGTTATCGCTGCGGTGAGGGCTGCCTCGTCCAGCGCTGCCTCGGAGATTATCTCGGTCTCCTTTTTATCCTTTGAGGAAACTACGCTCTCGATCTTAAAATTCTCCTGAATGCTTTCGTTTACGTGCTTTTCGCACATGGGGCACATCATGCCCTCTACTGCTACCACGGTCTTTACCATTTTAGTCACTCCTTTAAATTTCCAAGCCTTCAAAATGCTCTTTCAGTATTTTTACAGAGCTGTTAAACTTACCCTTTTCGTCGTCGTTCAGCGAGAGCTCCAGTATCTCCTTAATGCCGTTTCTGCCGATTATCGCAGGTACGCCGATGAAAACATCTCTGCTGCCGTATTCGCCGCAGAGCTTTGCCGATACGGTAAGTACGCTGTTTTCGTCCCCCAGTATAGCCTTTACTATCCTGGTCAGAGCCATGCCTATGCCGTAATAGGTGGCACGCTTTGCTTCGATTATCTTGTAAGCCGATGTCCTTACCTGCTCCTCTATCTTCTGCATATCGTCAATGCAGTAGCTGTTCCTGCTGTCCTCCAGAATGCCCGTTACCGACTTTGTAGCCAGCATTACCTGTGAGAGCGGCACAAACTCGCTGTCGCCGTGCTCGCCGATAACATATGCGTGTATATTCTTGGGGTCAACGGTGAAATAATCACCCAGCAGATATCTCAGCCTTGCGGTATCAAGTGTAGTGCCCGTGCCGATAACTCTCGATGCGCCGAAGCGTGAAAGCTCATAGGTAACTCTCGTCATGATGTCAACAGGGTTGGTCGCCACCAGAAAAATGCCGTCAAAGCCCGACCTTACCACAGGGGTCACTATTGAGCGGAACACTTCGGTGTTCCTCTGCAGCAGATCAAGCCTGCTCTCCCCCTCCTTCTGAGCCACACCTGCGGCGATGACTATGATATCAGCGTCCTTGCAGTCCTTGTAGTCGCCTGCATATATCTTCATGTTGGATTTTGCAAAGGCAAGCCCGTGGTTAAGGTCCATAGCCTCGCCCCCTGCACGCTCCTTGTTCACGTCGATAAGCACCAGCTCGTTGCATATGCCGCCCTGGTTTACCAGCGCATAGGCAAAGCTCATGCCCACCATTCCTGTTCCTATAAGGACCACCTTGCGTCTGTCGGTATTCATTTTGATCTATCGCTCCTTCCTGCTGATCTGTAGTTTTTCATCAAGCAGTGTACCGCCGCTTGATCATGAATTATGATCATGCCTTTACTACTTTGTTTCTGCCGCTGCGCTTAGCCTCATACAGTGCGCTGTCTACCGCCACGAATACGTCTTTGAGCTCGCAGCTGCCGTCGAATGACACAGTGCCTAAGCTGACAGTTACCCTGCCTGCGCCCACAAATGGGTGCTCCATAGTTTTTATCCTTATCTTTTCAGCCAGATCGTAAGCTTTGTCCGCATCGGCATCCGGCAGCAGTATCATAAATTCCTCACCGCCCCAGCGCCCTGCAAAAGCGCCCTCTGTGTCGGCTATCAGCTCCTTCATTATGCCGGCAACGGTTTTCAGCGTCTCGTCACCCACTGCGTGACCGTAGGTGTCGTTCACCTTTTTAAAGTAGTCTATATCCAGCATAAGCAGCCCCGCAATTGAGTCTGAGGCTTTCAGCTCTTCATAGCAGCTGTCTATCAGCTGGTCGGTCTTTCTTCTGTTATAAAGCTGTGTAAGACCGTCCCTGTCTGCCATTTCCTGCAGCTTGTCGTTCATCACGCTCAGGTCCTTGTAAGCCTTGTGGAGCTCGGTAGTGGTGGCGTAGACCAGCTTTGTCAGCCTTTTTATCAATGATGCCTGACCTTTGAGCACCGAGTCGTCCACATGAACGTGCTCAGGCTCGCTGTTTTCAGGCTCGCCCTCACGCATGGCTATTGACATAAGGGTTATGTTGTACTCCAGCACATTGCCGTTTTTGCGGTCACGGTTGACCTCCCCCCAGGTGTGGAAGCCTGCGGTCTCGGCTATGCGCTGAAAGGGCTGCATCTCTATATTAACAAAATCCTCCCAGAAGGATTTTCTCACCGAGCATGAGTAAAGCAGTATCGCCTGGGGCTGAAAGCGGCAAACGTCCATCAGCCTTACATCAACCTTTTTGACGATATCCGCAGGTGCGCCGTAGCACAGGTAAATGTCCATGCCCTCGGTGACATAGCCTGCCAGCAGCAGGGTGCCGTCCTCCTCGGCGGTTATGGTGTGCCTTAAAAGCTCCTCACCGTCCAGGTCAGCCATAAGGGGGAACTCGAAGGTCTCCTCGGCGAAGTTCTCGTCCACCTCTATCTGCATATACTTTTCGTAAAGCTCGGCAGCAGGTCTGCCGTCTACCTCAATGAGCCTGTTTTCATCAGCCTTTGTGACCTTAAAGGGCACGCCCAGCGTCTGCCAGCCCACCGATTTATCCACCGATATGTGAAAATCCTCCCCTGCATATACCACTAGAAAGATCATATCGCTGTAAATGCCGTTGTGGTCGAACACGAAATGCTCAGACGACTCCATCGAGTGACCGCCTGCATAACCGCCGAATACCTGGATGTCTCTGCGGCACTTGCTTATCTCCTCAAAAAGTATCCTGGTGTGCAGGTTAGTGCCGGGCAGCATAAGCTCCAGCGCCTTGCAGTGCCGGGTGCTGTCGGCAAGGGTGCAGATATCTCTGCCGTACTGCTCCTCTCTGCCCCCTGCGTTTTCAAAGCGGCAGAGCCTTACATCAGCCGACTCGAACATCATAACCGACACCAGCACGCCCCTGTCCATCAGTCTGCCGTTTTTTATCTCACCTGCGGAAATAGTTCCTGCTATCATATCCGTCTCGAACTGACCGCTTATCTTTTTTGCGATGCCTATGAGCAGCTGCTCGTCCAGCACGCCGCTGTATATGTGAAAAAGTATGTTTTTATAGTTGTTTTCATCGTACTCCGCCTTTATTTTATCCAGCTTTTCCGAAAAATCCACATCACTCACATAGCGCAGTGAAATATGCTTCATATTTTATCCCTTCTTACTTATGTTTGTACTAAATATTTCCAAAAAGTTCAATTATCCACAGAACAGAGCGTTTCATCTGTCTCGTCAGCTGACAATATGCTCGCTGCCTATATCATAGTGGTGCTTGTCCAGCCTTTGCTCAAAATCGTCAATGGGCAGGGGTCTGTCAAAGTAAAATCCCTGTGCGAAAACGCAGCGGTTGTTTTTGAGCACCTCCACCTGGTTCTCGGTCTCAACACCCTCGGCGATGCATTCAAGTCCCAGCTCCTTAGCCATAGCCACAACGTATTTGAACATTATGCTTCTGGTGCTCTTGTCATCGTCCTCGTCCACAGGCAGAAAGCTTTTGTCTACCTTGAGAACGTTCCAGGGTATCTCTCTGATAAGGTTCAGCGACGAATATCCCATTCCGAAATCGTCTACCGAGGTGCATATGCCCGACTGCTGCAAGCCGCTTACCACACGCTTTAAGTCTCTGAATTCCACATCGGTGGTGGTCTCGGTCAGCTCTATCTCGATATACCGGTGGGGCACGTTGTTTCTGTCGATTATCTCCATAATGTGCTCTAACAGGTCAACGTCCATCATGTGCTTTCTTGAAAGGTTTACAGATACCCTTACCACCTTTCTGCCCTCGTCAAGCCAGCGCCTTATATCTCTGCATACGTGGTCGAGCATATAAAAGTCCAGCTTGCAGATATCGGTGTTCTGTTCAAGCACGGGTATAAACTCCATAGGGGGGACTATCCTGCCGTCGTGCAGCCAGCGGCAAAGTGCCTCTGCACCTGCGATATCTCCCGTTTCGATATCTATCTTAGGCTGGTAGAATACCTTGAATTCTTCCTTGGCGAGCCCGATAGGGAAGAGCTGCTGTATGCGCATAGCCTTTTTCTTGTTCACAGCCATTTTTTCGCTGTAATAAACTATGCTGTCCTTGCCGCCGTTTTTTGCAGCCTGTGATGAAGAATTTATCCTGTCCATAATGTCGCCCGGGCGGTCAATGGTGAAGCCATCGGGCATGATGAAAACTCCCGTGTTGGCAGATATCCGGATGCGCTTGCCCTCGTTGACATCATATACCACAGGTGCGCCTTTTAATATCTCCAGCACGCTGTCAAGTATCTCGGTCCTGAAAACAGCCACGAAGTTATCGCCGCCAACACGGCATACCACGCCCTTATCCTCCACCGCCTGTTCAAGCAGAGTGAAGTAGTTGCGCATAGCGATATCGCCGGCAGCCCTGCCTATCTCCTGGTTAATCAGCGAGAAATGCTTCAGGTTGAAATGCACCGCCGTATGACCGCCGAGATTACCGTTCTCGTTGAGCATACTCAGCTGCCGCATGAAAGCCCTGAGGTTGCGGTAGCCTGCGTCATCGTAAAAGGTCAGGCGCTCCACCACGTTCTGCAGTCTGTTGCGGCTGATAAAGCTCAGGGTAGTGCGCATGATAAGGTCGACCTTTTCAAGCTCCTCCTCATCAAGGGGCTCGTCCCCGTCAGCCATATAGACCTTGCACTTTGCCACCGTCATCGACTTGGTCAGCAGCCTGCGTGAGAGCACCTCTTTGCTCTTTTTGCCGTTGTCATAGCACACAAAGACCTCGCCCTTGCCTGCCTGCTCGTGCTCGATACTGTTATAAAACTCGGTAACGCCCTTGGATATGCGCAAAAGCTTGCAAAGCTCCGCCAGATTTGAGCTGACACTGTCAAGCAAAAAGCCCTCCAGCCTTGTCATGGAATTGACCAGCTTTTCCAGCAGTACGTAATATTCAGACAGCTTATCCTTATACATTATCCTATCCCCTCATATCATGTATAGTTGTTTGAATATAACAATTTATTATATATTACCATAAAATAATTAATATTTAAAGAACTTTTTTATACAATCTTATAAATTGACATTGCTGCCGTGACAGAATGACATGGCAGAAGCGAGGATAAAGTATCTGCCGCGGTCTTGGAACTGTTAAAAAATATAGCTTTTTTTGAGAAAAAAGGCAAAAACATATTTACAAATATATTGATTTATGGTATAATTTTAAATAGATATAGGTCATATAAAAAGCTTACGGAGGAACAGGATATGAAGGATAAACAAACAGTATCAACGCTGAAAAAACGCATATTTGCAGTGTCGGCAGCCGCTGTCATGGCGCTGGGCTTTACACTTTGCGAAGCTCCGTACTCTGAGGGGGAGCTTGCGCTGACAGCCTCGGCAGCAGCTCAGGCGGAGGTTACAGCTCCTGCAAAGGTGACAGGCTTTAAAGCCACCGAGACCAAGCCCACCTCAATAACCCTCAGCTGGGATAAGGTGGAGGACGCATTCGGCTATGTGATCTACCTCAAACAGACAGGGGGCTATAAGCTGATAGCCAGAGTTGACGGCAAGACCACCTACACGGTGACAGGGCTTGACCCCTCGTGGAGAAGGCATTTTATCGTGAGAGCTTTTAAGAAAAAGCCCGAGGGCGGCTACGTTTTCGGACCCCTCTCGGACCAGCTCAAAACCGCCACCTGCCCCGACACGGTGAAGAATTTGAAAGCGCAGGCGACCACCTACAACTCGGTCACACTTTCGTGGGCAAGGACCTCCTGCTCCCACTACATAATCTACCAGATGAAAAACGGCAAGTGGGTGAGGGTCGGCAAGTCTGCTGCCAACAGCTTTGTGGTCAAAAACCTTGAGCGAAGCACCGAGTATAAATTTGTTATACGTGCCTGCAAGCTGGACGACTATAATAAGGAGCATTTAGGCTGGCTGTCGAACATCATCACAGCCAAGACCCCCAAGAACACCATAGTCACCAAAAACGGTCTTACATACGTAAACGATATACTTATCGCCAACAAGACCTATTCGCTGCCGAAAAATTACGACCCCGGCGCACTTACAGACGCCACCTACAAAGCCTTTGTTGAGATGCAGAACGCCGCTTACAGAGACGGCATAAGCCTGTGGATATGCTCGGGCTACCGCTCCTACAGCTATCAGGATCACCTCTATAACAGCTATGTTATGCGCGACGGCAGAGCAATGGCAGATACCTACTCCGCCCGCCCGGGCCACAGCGAGCACCAGACGGGTCTGGCTATGGATATAAACAACGCCAGCAGCTCCTTTGAGGGCACGCCTGCGGCAAGGTGGCTGGCTAAAAACTGCTGGAAATACGGCTTTATAATAAGGTACCCTCAGGGCAAGCAGAGTATAACGGGCTTTAAGTATGAGCCCTGGCACGTAAGATATCTGGGCAAGGATCAGGCTAAAAAGGTCTATGACAGCGGTCTGTGCCTGGAGGAATACCTGGGCATAACCTCGAAGTACAGCTAAGAAGCAGGAACTAAAAAGCAAGAAAATACTTCCGACAAGCAGATATACTTGATGGACGGCAAAGCTCTGTCAAGTATATCTGCTTTATTATTTTGAAACAGGTTCGGGAATGAATTGTCATTTTATGTCTTTGCGGCATATGGGCATATTGTCTGTTATGTTGAAAGCAGGCGGCTGATAATATCCTTGATTTGTAAAAAGTGTAAAATTTATTATGCGTATTTAGACATATTTACAACAAATTATTTGTCACAAGTGCTGAAAACTAACAGATAGCATTTGTGCTTAATGCCGAAATATTTTTTAACCAATTTGTAACGATTGACAAAAGGTGAGAATGAGTTTATAATAATAAAGTGTATTACAGTAGACAGGGATAGCTTTGCTGTGCCCTTTCAGGCAGTTGGATTAAGGAGAAAGCAATGACTGACAAACAGCTGCACAGGCTGAAAAGACCTGAGCTGATCGAGATACTTTATTATCTCCGTAAAGAGCTCGATGACGTTAAGAATGAGAACGAAAGGCTGAAAAAACGCCTTGATATACTCACCACCGAGGCGCTTTCAAGTGCCTACGGCGCAAGGGTGAGAGAGCTGCTGGATAAGCAGGAGAGCGAGGAAAAAGCTCTCGCAGAGGCTGCCGAAGCAGAGGGCAGCGAAGATGATACTGACGGCGGGGAAAAGACTTAAATGGAAGAGAAGAAGTTTATGGATATCCCCACGGCACAGCAGCTGCTGGAGGAGCTTGAAAGGACAAAGTATTCCTCAAGCTTTAAAAGGACCGTGTGGAGCACCGTTTCATCACTTACAGTGGTGGCAGCGGTGGCAGTGCTGATATCAATGCTGGTGCTGCCTGTGCTGAGAGTTACGGGAACCAGCATGACCCCCACGATGCTCAATGACGAGCTTATAATCTGCAATAAGCGCAGCAACTTCAAAAGCGGCGACGTGGTGGCGTTTTATCTTAACAACAAGATATTGCTCAAGCGTGTTATAGGCGTTTCGGGGGATATAATCGACATATCGCAGGACGGCACCGTTTATGTGAACGGCAAGGCGCTGAGCGAGCCGTATGTGAATGAAAAGGCACTGGGGGAGTGTGACATAGCTTTGCCCTACCAGGTGCCCGAAAACAGGATATTCGTCATGGGAGACCACAGGGCGGTGTCGGTGGACAGCCGTTCCACCTCGGTGGGCTGCATTGCCGACGAGTATGTTATAGGCAAGGTAATATTCAGAGTGTGGCCGCTTAAACGTGCCGGCACTGTTTAAATATTTTTTTGAAGATCATCTTTTTGCAAATACACTTTACAAGGAGGGGAGTATAGTTGAGAGACTTTCATATAATGGTACGGCGAATGCTCAGGGACCATGACCGCAGAAAAAGATATCTGGCTTTTCTGCTGGCTCTCTCAATGCTGGTCACTCTGGCAGTACCGCTGAGTACCATGAAGCCTGCGATAAGTACCGTTAAAAAGATAGGTACGCCGCTGGTGATGTCTTCTGCAGCCGTAAACAGCGGCTCGGGCTGGGAGGGCGAGTATTCCGAGGACGGAGCGCCTGAAACAGCACCTGCGGGGGCTATCGACTTCAAGGACAAGCTCACCAAGGTCAGCATAACTCCTGTTAATATCGAGGGCGGCGACGGCGTTACCGCTCACGGAAGCTTCAAGCTGGAGTACCAGTTTGAGCAGGGCAGCGGCGTCGGCGAGGGTATGGCTGAGTATATCTACTACCAGATACCCGAGAATATCACCGCCGATGTGGATATCTACGGCTCGGACTTCAGGACCGTAGACAGGTCTGGCGAGTATGCTGAGTGGTATCTTTCCAAATTCGGCGTAAGCCTGCCTTCGGCGATCGTTGGCTATTATACTATTAATAAAGACAACGGCATGATGATAATCAAGTTCACTGAGGATTATCTCAAATACATCTCAGACCAGCATGGCGCTTTCACAGGTCTTATCAACTTTGACGGCAACGTTACCAGAGCGCAGACCGAGAGCGGCGACCAGCATATCGTGTTCGGCGGCGACGCCATACCGCTGGACGTAAGCTTCAACGATAAGGAGCTGGGGCTCAGTAAAGATGCAAGGCTTGTCAGTGAGACCTCAGAGTTCCCGAAGGTGGAGTGGACGGTAACTATCAGCAACCAGGACGGATTTTTTGATCTGTCAAGCTTCGTGCTTTCAGACGCAGAGCTTTCGAGAGCCGAGAGCGTGCAGATAGAGCCTGCCTATGCAGCCGCCTACAGCAGCGGCAGCAATACCGTTGACCTCACAGGCGGCACAGACTCAAACGGAAATTACCCCACCACCATCACTATCAAGTACGTGACCTCCTCAACCGAGGAGGATATGGTCAATAAGCTTGACACCAACGAGGCTAAGCTTATCGACTACAATAATAATGTAAGGACCAAGACCGCCGAGGCTGAGGTACCCCTTACAGCCGATAAGGCAAGTGTTGCAAAAACAGCCGCGGCTTCCTACGAGATAGACGGCAATGTGGGAAATGACGGCTATATACAGTGGGAGATGACAGTCACCAGACCCTACGGTCAGTCTCTTGAAAACTATGTGGTGGCTGACGATATGTGGAGCTCAACATCGCAGCTGACCTTTGACCCTGCGGGAGCAGGCACACTTAATGCCGACGGCACAGTTACGCTGAATACCTCAGCCAGCAAGGTAAAGATAACCTACAAGACCGACAGACCTGCAGGCGGTGAAGGCTCAGTCACCAACAATGCTTCTGTTACACCCCCGGGCGGCACAGAGCCCGACGGCACCGACAGCGTCACCAAGAACTACAGCGAGCAAAGCCTTGTGAACGTTGACAAGCAGGGCAGCTTCCTGTCTGAGACCAACTCTATCCAGTGGACAGTCACAGTTTCGGCTTCGGGCGAAAATGCAAAGTCGCTTAAAGAGTATGTTATAAACGACCCTCAGCTGACAGCTGACGGCGCAGGCGATACCTCGGCAACAGATATCACTGTGGTCTCCGCTTCAAATAACGGACAGGCAGTCAGCGGAGTTACAGTTACAAAGGATAACGATACACTTTCGATAAACTCCTCCGAGGATATCGACTATATACAGATAAAGTACACCAAAAAGCTCAACGAGACACAGCTTGCCGCTGCCAAGAGCGGCGAAACTACCGTTACCAACGATGTTGAGGTGAAAGACCCTGACGAGCCCGAGGTGACATACCCAAAGACAGGCTCGGCAAGAGTGCCGCAGATAAGCGACTCTGTCAGCAAGTCAGTGGTGGGCGATAAGTATATCAGCGAGGAGGGCTACTACTCCGAGGAGGATAAGCCTGCCGAGAAAACTATCGACATCACCTGGAAGGTAAGCATTGATAACTACGGAAGCATCGCAAGCGATCCGTATGTCGATACTTTAGACCAGAACTTCGGTGAGAACTACCTCTCTCAGGCGATAACAACTATCAACGCATCTGAGACCAAGGGTCAGTCAGGCACTGCACTCAGTGCAGGCACTGACTTTACCGTTAAGTATTTTGACAAGGACAATAACCAGCTGAGCGGCTTTGAGGCAGGCAAGGTGACTAAGTTTGAGATAACCTTTATCAATGCGGACAGCTATAAGGACCTCAGCTATTACGACTTTACCTATACCTCCTCTGCCAATGTGCTTGATGTTGCAAACAACGGCACAGCGTATTTTAAAAATACAGGCGAAAAGGGTCCGGGAGTAACAGGTGAGGATACACTGACCTACCACCTTGAAAACCCCAGGACGATAAGCCTTAACACCAGCAAGATATGGTACGGCGATATCGAGTCGATGCACGCTGATAAGTCTGTTACAGTTACACTGCAGCAAAAGCTGGGTGAGAACGGCACATGGCATGATTACACCTACCCTGCAGGCAGCACAAAGCAGTCTACAGTGCAGCTCACAAGTGCAGTAAACTGGCAGTACGCATGGGGAGACCTCCCTCAACACGCAGCAGACGCCGACAAGACCCCCTACTATTACAGAGTGGTGGAGACAGGCGCTGTTGAGGGCTACGATACACAGTACAGCTTCGATACCGGCGCAGGCGTTAATTCCGACGGCTGGCTGAATGTTACCAATACCTATGAGAAGATATGCATAACCGCTGTCAAGAGCTGGAGCGACGGGCTGAACGAACCTGTTTCGGTAACGCTGCAGAGAAAGCCCGACGGCGCAGATGACAGCCAGTGGGCGGATATCGCTGCGGCAGCCACCCAGACTCTTGATACCTCAAATTCCTTCACCTATTCCTGGACAGACCTGGATACGGGCTATGACTACAGAGTGGTGGAGAATGACGTCAAGAGCGGCTACAGAGTGAAGTATTCGGCTTCAAGCGTGGATACGACCTCTACCATAACAGTCACCAACGAGCCTGACGTTCTGAAGATAACCTCCAGAAAGATATGGTCGGGCGATACGGGCTATGAGAGCTCAAGACCTGACAGCGTAACTCTGGTGCTGCAGCGCAGCGAGGAGTTCGTATCCGGCGGCTGGACATCGCAAATACCCGACGTCGAGACCGAAAAGACCATAACCAGCGCAAACTGGAACGAGCTGGCAGAGTGGGCAGACCTTCCTGCGCATAACTATGTTTCAGGCAATGCCTACTACTACAGAGTGGTGGAGAAGAACACCTATGACGGCGGCAAGATAGAGGGCTATACCTCATCTTACGATACCGAGGGCTCAAACACTGACGCAGAGCTCGATGTAACAAACGTGTTCGACAGCCTGATACTAACAGGTCACAAGCAGTGGCAGGGCGACAGCTACATCAAGGGCGACAGACCCGACAGCATAACCCTGAAGCTGCAGCGCAAAACAGATCAGCAGACAGGCTGGTCAGACGTCAGCGGCACTGCCGTGACAGTCACCAAAAACAGCGACGATACCTTTGATGATGTGAGCTGGCCCCCTCAGCCAAAGAGAGATGCAGGCGGAAACACCTACACCTACAGGATAGCCGAGGACCCCGTGCCCGAGGGCTATGAGTCAGAGAGCACCGAGACCAGGACCAGCGGCAGGATAACCGTAACAAATACATCTACAAAGATAAAGATAACTGTAAATAAGGTGTGGCTCAACGATGCCAATGCGGTCAGCGAGCGCCCCAACATAACCGTTGCACTTGAAAGAAAAACAGGCGACAGCGGCAGCTGGGAGCAGATAAAGACCCAGACACTTTATACAAACGGCTATACCGTCACCCCCGTTACCTGGAGCGGTATACCCACCATGTCCTCCGACGGTGAGCCCTACTACTACAGAGTTGTAGAGGTAACGGTCCCCGAGGGCTATAAGGAGTCATATGCGCTTAAAATAAGCGACAGCGAGAAGGAAGAGATAAACCTGGATAACGGCGCTTATCTCAGGACCGACTCCACCTTTGAGATAACCAACGACTACACTCTCTCCTATACAAAGAATGCAGTCGATGAGAGCGGCAGGACCTATACGCAGGCTTCTATAAAGAGCCTTGATACCAAAATGGTCGATGTTACAGGCTCGGGCGTTAATCAGGAGGTATATGTGTTCAAATACAGGATAACCGCCACACAGGCAGCCGTGTTTGAGGACACTATACAGTCAAACAGCTTCAAGCTGCTGGTGAATGACGCTTATCCCATAACTCATACAGATTCCTACGGAAACACCTATTCCTTCAACAAGACCGATGAGGACACCCTCAGGAATAACGACAACTGGTATTATTACTACGACAGTATATCAAATACCATTCTGTTCAAAACTCAGGGCTCGACTACTATCGAGTATTACACTTATATCCTTGCAGAGGATATGCCTGAGATAACCTCCAGCGGCTATACCTTTACAAATAACCTGATAGCTGAGGAGGAGGGCAGCGAGGTTGTCAAGTGCAGCGTTAAGATAACCGATGAAAAGGATTATCTCACCAAGAGCGTGGCACTGCCCGATACCAACCTGCCTGCTACGGATTTCAGCTATACGCTGGACGTAAACCCCGAGGCGAGATATATCACCAATGACGGCAGCGTAGTCATCACCGACGTGTTCAACATTTTAGGTGCAGGCTACGAAGGCAACATCACCTACGGCAAAAAACTGGTAGACACAGCTATCGAGAACCTGACGGTTTATGATGTGGACGCAGGCAGGATACTCGACAAGAGCGAGTACAGCTACACCATTGATTACGGCAGCTCGGTGGCACAGAAGGTGGATATCAGAAGTGATCTGGGTGAGATGGTTACTTCTAAGGATGGTTATTACCTCATTCAAGGTGATTTCAAAAAAGGCACTGTAGTTACTATCAAGTATACTGAGGTCGGCTCTTCATGGGGCGGATCATTTGGCACTTTGGTCTTTCTAAACACTCTTTCCGATTACGGTTCAGATCTGGAAAGCTTAGATGACTATTCAATTGCGGCTAACGAAGAAATTGAAGTTACAAAGACTTACGTGTTCGATCAGGACCGTACAGGATATTTCGGTATCAGATCAACTTATTTCGAGGACGTTGACTTCGTTTCGGTAGTTGAAGAACGCTTCTCTGACGACGCTGACGGCGTGTTCAGCATAACCGTTCCCGACGGCAAGCATCTGAGGATAACCTACGATTATGCTCTTTATGCTAACGAGAGAACACCTATCAAGTATAGAAATGAAAGCGGTCAGGGCGTAAGCTACAGGATCGCAGACCCATACGGAGACAAGACCCTTGAAAAGGGCGATGAGCTCCCCAGCGGTTCGGCTGTAGTTGCTACGAACTCCGCAACACTCCAGTCAAATAAGGGCGAGGAGACATCAGATGTTGGAAAGACCCAGCTGGTGGCACAGACCACCTTGGCTGAGAACCAGTCGGGCGGTACTCCCAAGATCGAAAAGGTAAACATAGGCAACTATGCTATATCTACCCTTAAAGCGACCTTTAAGGTGGCTAAGTATGACCGTGAGAACGGCTGGATATATGCCAGCAGCTTCACACAGCCCACAGCCAGCGAACCGGGTGAGTTTACCTTTGATCCCACTCTTAAAGAAGTTAACGGCTATATGCCCGAGGGCGCTGCCAGCATAGAGATCGACGGACAGACAAAGGCTGCGCTGCAAAACAGCTCGCTTTATAAGTTTGTTGAGATAGTTGCTCCCGAGGGCTATAAGCCCACAGGCTGGACAGATGAACACCCGCTCTCTCTTGAAGAGCTGGAGGATTTCACCTTCTACTATGTAAACAACGTCACTGCATACACTGCAATGCCCGATGATTTCGATGCGGACAATGCGACCTATGTAAGCGGCGGCAGAGCGCTGGATATCCCCAATATCGAAATGATCGACATAACGGTCACAAAGAACTGGGAGGATACAAGTGAGCTCAACGGTCAGACGGCGACCTCAAAGGTGCAGCTGCTCTGGTCGGATAAAAAGTCCTCGACGATACCTGCTAACGCTAAGCCCGTCGAGATAGAGGACCTCGATGTGGAGGACCCCGACTTTATAAATTCATTCGTTAATGTCAAAACACTTTCCACCGCACAGGGTCAGGATACCACAGTGTGGTCGGGACTGCCAAACGGCGTAAAGGGTAAGCCTATCTACTACTATGTCAGAGAGATATCCTATACCATAGGCAGCACCGAGTTCAAGCTCCGTGATGACGGCAGCTTCACCACCGACCCGGACAGCCAGGGCAATGTTATAGTCGGCACATACAGACCTTTGTATGTGGGCAACGGCGCAAACAGGAGCGGCAGCGATGTGGATATCACCAACGCAAAGAGCCTTGTGATCAAAAAGCTCTGGAAGGATACGGTCAACCGTGATGTTGACGGCTCAGAGGTCGAGTTCAAGGAGGTCGGCTTCAAGCTCTACGGTATAGACGTCCAGGGCAGAAGGACAGACGACCCGATCTACTCGGGCAAGCTCACCAGGGATAACGGCTGGACCTTTGATCTGGAAGGGGTCGACCTGGGAGATTATACCGACTTTGAGGTGGTCGAGGTAGTAGATGACCCATCCTTCGGACTAGACCTGACCAAGGCGCAGACGAGAACACTGAGAAAGATGTACTCGGTAAGCTATACCAAGAATCTGAACGGCGATATCGGCGAGCTTACCATAATCAATAAAGACAGCACCCCCAAAAAGGTGCCTTATGAGGTCAAAAAGGTATGGCAGGACGGTCTGAGCAGCCATGACGGCATAACGGTACATCTTTATAAGACTGAGCTTGACCTTTCGGAATACCCCGGCTGGGACGGCTCGGTAGACCCCGGATTTGTTGATACGGTGAATGCTGACAAGGGCGCAGGAACTATCATAGAGATCGGTGCAGAGACCCTTGATGACTCCAACGGGTGGGAGTACATCTGGCAGAATATGGATTACATTATCGACGCAACAACGGGCTCTCATTACTTCTACTATGTTTATGAGGAACCGATAGACGCCGAGAAATATCCCGACTATACCACCGAGTACGACTACGAGGGCGATAAGGACGGCATTTATGCTAAGATAATCAACTCGCAGTCGGATAAGATAACCATTAAAAAGGTCTGGGAGAATACAGACAACTATGAACAGCCCGACTTTGTTGAGCTGGAGCTTTACAGAACACTCTACCCGAACGGATTAGACCTGAACGGTCTGCCAAGTGATCTTGATGCTGACGGCAAGATAGGAACAGCAGATTATTCGACCTATCAGTATCTGCAGAACATCAAGCTGAGAAAGTCAGATGACTGGACGCTGGAGCTGGCTAATTTCCAGACGGTGAACGGCAGCTCAGTTCCGTGGTACTACTTTGTAAGAGAAGTGGACACCAACAGAATGTACACCATTTCTTACAGCAATAACGGTATCACGCTGGACAGCAACGATACCATCACCGTTACCAACACAGTCAAGTCCACCGATCTTTCGCTGATCAAAAAGTGGTCTGACGGTGAGGAGCACCTGAGCGACCCTGTTACCATCAGGATATACAGGACCAAGTCGGCGGCAGATAACGCAGATCAGCTGGCTGCATTCGAGACAGACCCCGAGATACTGGTAGTAAAGCCTAACGCAGTTGGTGCTGTAACTACCAACAGTACAAATATTACAGCTGAGATAGCTGACAGCACACTGGCTTCTGTTACAGCAAATGCCGACGGAAGCATAACAGTGAACGCTCTTGATAAAACGGGCGAGACGACCATTTCCGTCAGGGACGGCAATACACTTACAACTAAAACGGTAACGCTCATAGTTTCCAAGAAACCCGTGCCTGTTCTCTCTATCGACAAGACCGAGATGAACGCGGGGGAGAACGCACAGCTTACGGTCAACATGGTCGGCGGCGCTGCTGTGGGCGAGACCACCTATAACGTGACAGTCCTGAGCGGTTCGCCGAATGTGACTGTTGAAAACGGAGTTGTAAGTGCGTCAAACATGGGCGTTGTTGAGATAACAGCCACGGTAAACGGCGTTACATCAAAGCCTGTTACCCTTGAGATAGGGCTTGCTGATTTCACGGTAGAGCCCACTATGGAGGTATCGCTGGAGCAGGGCGGACAGATAACCCCCGACCCGAGCTACGGTACTTTCAGATACGCATCTAACGATGTTACAAAGGTATCGGTTAACGAGACCACGGGTGAGGTAACGGGTGTTGCTTACACCAATGAGAACAGTCCTGTTGCAGTGACTGTGACCAGACTGGAGGACGGAGTTTCCAAGACAGTGCTTGTAACTGTTAAGGACCTGCCGAAATCTTATGAGCTTTCAAACGGTGAGAGTATAACTCTTGAACCCGGAGATAAGATAACAAATATCAAAGTTACAGGAACAGAAGGCACAGGTAATATAGTAGGCTTCCGTATAAGATATAATTACGGAGAAGTATTCTTTGGTCAGGCTGATAACTACAGCGGCTCTGCATGGGGTGTAAATGCATATACAACAAGCAGAGAGAATACAACAGCTACTGCCAACACCTACGGAGTCTTTAATGTTGCATTTGATGATGTATATGTAGTTCCATCTGACGGAACTTCGGATATCCAGATGATACTCAGTGGCTTCACGAAGGGTACTATTGAGATTACCTACGAAAAAGAAACTGCAAACACCCTCTCATCAGCCCCCAGACTTATGTCTCTGAGCTCGGTAAGCAAAAAGACATATCTGGCTGCTGCCGATGCTATACAGGTCGCAAGGACCTTTGAGAGTGACGGTTATATCGAAGTGACCTTCACACCATCACAGGGCGATACCTGGAAAAAGCTTATAGAAGACCTGCCTGCTTGTGATACCAGCGGCAACCCCTACTACTATTACGCAGTAGAGGACGAAATGGCTCACTATAAGGCAAGCTATAAGTATGAGGACGACGACGATCAGACCGAGTTGACCGTAAATGCGCTGAGCGCTTATGTGAACTCTACAACACCAAAGATCACCGTTGTGAACAGTAAAGAAGAAACAGGCGTAAAAATGCCCACCACAGGCGGCGAGGGTACTCGCAGACTTTACGCTGTGGGAATGTTCCTGATAGGAGCTTCCGCACTTGGCTATGTTGCTAAACGGCGCAGGCGCACCGTAAAATAAAACCTGCGCCGCTTACATGGCGCAAACTACAGCAAAATTTATAATATAAAGGAGATTTTATCATGAAAAACTTCAAGAAGATCACTACAATGGCTGCCGCACTTCTCATCGCTGCAAGCCTGAGCGTTCCTATGACAGCACTGGCTACTGCTGATCCGGAACCTGCTACTTATACTATTCAGGTAGATGCTAATTCTGAGAGCACATATAAGGTCTATCAGCTGCTTACAGGTAAGTTTGAGGCGGCATCTGGTACCGAGCTGGTACTGGTAGGCGCTACAGCAGGAACAAACCTTGCTGAAGGTCAGACTCCCGCTAATGTTGAGACTGCACTCGCAAGCGCAACAAAGGACACTGACGTTACAGCTCTTATCAAGGGCGAGCCTGTTGCAACACTTGACAAGACAAATACTTCGGTTGATAATCTTGCAGAGGGCTACTATGCAATTATCGAGACCAACACAAAGAAAGCTACTATCCTGCAGATAGTTTCTGATTCTACAACAAATTCCAATGTTCTCAACATAACCTCAAAGCTTGGTTCTGTTCAGTTCGAGAAGAAGCTTAAGGATATCAATGACTCAACAGAAACAGAAATGTCCGACTGGCAGGACGGCGCTGACCACGATGTTGGAGATGCAGTTCCTTTCCAGCTGAAGGCTACACTTCCCGAGAATGTTTCTTCCTATGAGGGCTATTATCTCCAGTTCAGAGATACTATCGACTCTGCCTTCAATGTTGACGAGCTTACTGATATCACTATCACAGGCGTTAAGATCAATACTACCGACATTGCTAAGAATACTGTAGCAGGTGCTAACACAGGCTATGATATAACTGTTACCGAAAACAGCATTAAAGTTACATTCCCTGATATCAAGCACATTGCTGACAATGCAAATATCGACCCCGACAACGCAGTTATCACTTTTGAGTACACAGCAGTTCTCGGTAATACAGAAACTGCCGGCAAGACAGGCGATAACGTAAAATACGGCACAGCAGGAAACCCGAATACTGCTTATGCTGTATACTCGACCAATGCTGATTACGATATGTATCCGAATGTAACCCCCGGAAATGATGTTCCCGATACTCCCGATAACCCCAGTGAAGTTGATAAGCCACAGACACCCGGTACACCTGATTCACCCGGTAAGGAAGAGACAAATACATCTTCAACTCCCGAGGATAAGGTAAGAGTATTCACTTACATCACAGAGATCACAAAGCAGGATCAGGACGGAGCAAATCTTGCAGGTGCAGACTTCACTCTCAGCAAGTTCGATGCTAAAACAGGCAATTACGTTCCTGTTGCTGTTAAGATAGGACAGACTGCCGAAGGCGAATCAACTGACAGCGCTTCTATAAGAGTTAAGTTCAGCTTCTATGGTCTTGATGACGGTCAGTATAAGCTCGAGGAGACAGAGACCCCCGAGGGCTACAACGGTATTTCGCCTATCACATTCACTGTTACAGCTGAACACCAGATCATTGCAGATGATCCTCAGCTGACATCACTCACAGCTGAGGGCTTTGAAGCAAGCGCAACTACAGGCGACATCGACACCGGTAAGATCTCTGCTTCCGTTAAGAACACCAAGGGCAACAAGCTCCCCACAACGGGCGGCGTTGGTACTAAGATGTTCTACGCTATCGGCGGCAGCCTGACAGGTCTTGCAGGCGTTGCTCTTATCACTAAGAAGAGAATGAGCAAGAAGTCCAAATAATTGGATAGTTTGACTGAAAATCAATAACCCGTTATGTCTCCCTCGTCTGCGGCGGGGGAGATATAATTTAAGCTTAAAAAGCCGAAAACCGCATATTTCTGCGGTCAGCCCGGCATCAGGGAGGGTCCCATGAGTAAAATGAAAAAGAAAACAAATGCGATATCCACGGTGTTTCTTGTTGTTCTGCTCCTTGTGGGAGTCTCCGTGATGCTCTATCCCACCGTCAGCGACCTTTGGAACAGGCACGTTTCTGCCAGGGTCATCTCCGATTATCAGGAGCTGGTGGATAATACCAGCAAGGAGGACATCGCCCGAATGCTGGACGAAGCCCACGATTACAACCGCAGGCTGGCAATGCTGCAAGCCCCTTTGAGCCAGTATGACGAGGTATCTGGCTATGAGGAGACCCTTGACGTCACAGGTACGGGCATAATGGGCTATGTCAATATCCCTGCTGTGCGTGTCTCGCTGCCTATCTACCACGGCACCAGCGAGGGTGTTTTGCAGATAGCCGCAGGTCATCTGCAGGGCTCTACCCTGCCCGTGGGCGGCGCCAATACCCACGGCGTTATCTCAGCCCACCGCGGTCTGCCCTCTGCCAGACTTTTTACCGATATCGACAAGATAGTGGTGGGCGACATTTTTACCGTGAATGTTCTCGACCAGGTCTATACCTATGAGGTGGAGGAGATACTTATCGTCCTCCCCGAGCAGGTGGAGGAGCTGGCAATAATCCCCGACAGCGATTATATGACTTTGCTGACCTGCACCCCCTACGGTATCAACACCCACCGCCTGCTGCTGCGCTCACGCAGAATTGCCGGCGCCGCCGAAAGTATCGGCGCTAAAGCCCCTGCCGACGCAATACAGGTAGACCCCATGATAGTCGTGCCCATAATAGCAGCCCCCCTCGTGGTCATGCTGCTCATATTCTGGTTCACCGCAGGCAGGGATAAAAGACCAAACTATGAAGATATCAACATACAACTAAAATACAAGCTCTGACCGATATTCGTCCCGTCGGGCTGCTTGGTGCGTTATTTATTGGGGGAGACCCTTTTGAAAAAGGGGCATCCCCCAAGCCCCCTCCCTAAAACTTCTGTTTCTTTTTGGCGAGGGGGCTTTGTTTTGTCAAAATACTTTGTATGCGACAGCAAATCGCCCTGTAGACCGCACTCATGCCCCCTCGCCAAAAAGAAATAAAAGTCTTTGGAAAGGGGTC
>CALCRR010000367.1 GCA_937894495.1 uncultured Ruminococcus sp.
ATCCCGATGCAGATATTGCTATTCAGGGCTTTGAGAAAAACAGCTTTCAGAATGGCTGCTTTGATGTTGCCGTGGGTAATGTTCCGTTCGGTGAGCTGGGCTTTAAGGAGGAGAACCACTTAAAAGCACACCCAAAAATATTTTACTCCACATTCTGCGGCAGTAGAATGTTTCTTTTTTCCGTAAGCCCCTTATCAAGGAACTTGTAGAATATGTGTATCTGCCTGTCCTCGCCCTTGATTTCGGGACGATCACCGACCACGATGTACTCAATAAGTTCCAGACAGGTCTCACGGGTAAGCTCCTGAATATCAACATACTTCTTGATATTTTCAATGTACCTGTCAATATCTTTTTCAGCCTGTTCAGCACTTTCACACTTTTCTTTCAGCACAGCGACTTTCTCTCTCAGCATCTTCTGTTCGTCAAGATACTGATTCAGCATTTTCACGCAGAGTTCTTCGGGTACAGTACCGAGGAGTTTTTCTTCATAGGTCTTGCTGATAAGCGTTTCAAGCTGTGCAAGCCGTTTTTCACCCTCACGAAGGTCTTTCATGTTACGCTGGCTCTCCGCATCGGCAGTAGCCTGTCTGCGCTTGCGGACGGCTTCACGGAGCGCATCCTCATCCTCAACGGCAAGCCTTGCCTTTGCTCTAATATCGTCAACAACGACCTGTGAAATCACTCTTTCCAAAATAGAGTGGGGAGTGCAGCCGTCCATTCCGCTTCTTACATAAGTACCACAACGATAGCTGACAGTCTCATATGTTCCACGCTTCTTAGAGGTGTGCATAGTTCTGTTCATTTTCATCTTATAACCGCAGTCTGGGCAGTACATAAAGCCTGACAGCGGAAGAATCACGCCTTCTTTTGTTGTCTTGCCGATACTCACCGATGCTTCGACCTCTCTTACCTTATCCCACAGCTCCCTTGAAATGATCGGCTCATGGGTATTTTCTACAATGACCCACTCCGACCTGTCCTTGCGTATCTGCTTGTGGTTTTTGTAGGATACTGTTGTTACTCTTTGCTGTGCGAGATTTCCGATATAGATCTCATTGTTAAGAATGCCACGCACCATACAGTCATTCCATAAATGTGAAGTCACAAGGGGATTTTCTTTGCCTTTAAGCTGATAGCGATGATCTGAGGGAATAGGAACACCGTCCTTGTTGAGCTGTTTTGCGATCTGCTTCGGACTTGCTCCGCTTGCCCTCTGCTCAAATATCCGTCTTACGATAACAGCGGCTTCTTCATCAATGATAGGCGTATGCTTTTCATCATCTGCCTTGATGTAACCGTAAGCAGCGGAAGCCGCCAGATACTTGCCCTGCCTTGAATTTGCCGCCATAACACTTCGTACTTTTTTTGAAGTATTGGCAGCGTGCCATTCGTTAAACAAATTCATCACAGGCATAAGATCCATTGCCGAGCTGTTTCTGTCGAGCGTATCCACATTGTCGCTCAGAGCGATGAAGCGGATATTGAACGAAGGAAAAATATAGTCGATATACTGACCCACTTCGATGTAATTACGACCAAATCTGGATAAATCTTTACAGAGGATCAGATTTATCTTTCCAGACTTTGCATCTTCAAGAAGCTGTCTGACACCCGGTCTATCGAAACTTGTTCCCGAATAGCCATCGTCCTCGCAGATCTCGATAAGATTCCACCCCTCCTGTCTGCTGACATATTCCGTCAGCATTTTCTTCTGATTTTCAATCGAAAGGGATTCGCCTGCACGCTCGTCTTCCTGCGACAAACGCACATAGATTCCGACATTGTAAGTAGTTTGCTTTGCCATAATAACTCCTTTCCAATCAAAGCAAACCATATTCGATGATACAACTATTATAGCGCAGAAAACCGAATATGGCAAGTCTTTTTTCAAAACTTTTACTTGTTTTCGGTTTCCTGAAACGCTCTTTTGAAAGCAAGGTCATAAAGCACCTTGTCAAGGTCTTTATCACCAACGAAATGGCTTGTCACAGCATAACGCTGACCGTCCACTTCGTACACGGCTTTGCTGGTAGGCTTATCTTTATATCGCTCATTCAGCTCAGCCAAAGTATATCCTGTATCCTTTCTTGCCAAGTTTCTCCTTTCCGCCTGCGATTATCTATCTCTACACGCATAGGCTTTTTGTTGCAGGGGCGTTACGCCTGCACAGGTGCTGTGCGGAGCGGCAAAGCCGTCCCTTACACAGCAATCGTTTTGTTGTCGGAATATATGTTACTCCGAATAGGAATGATCGGTTTCTGAAAAGCTCATCTGCTTGCCGTACTTTTCGGAATAGCTTTCGTCCGAGCTGTTGTCAGCATCGGCAGAACTATCGTCAGCCAGTTCAGCGATCTGGTCATAGGTCATACCGCTTGCGGTCAGCTTGCTGATGAGCGTATGCTCCGCAGTCACAGCATCGAGAAGTGCCTGCCCCTCAGCACCGCCGTAAAGCTGTGAGAGCTTATCGTAGGTGTAAAGTTTGCTTTCGATGATGACCTTGCGCCTGCGTTCCTGCGCTGCCTTGATAGACTTTTCGTAGCTATCGAGCTTCGCCTGATTCTCGGCAAGCACGGCATCCGTAATGATAACGGCGGACTCGTCAGCGACCTCAGCTTTCGCTTTCTTACTCATTCGCATCACCTCTTTTCGGTTTTGAGTATCGCAGGATTTGATTTAACCCCACGATAATATTATAGCAAATTTCGGAGCTATCTGTCTATTCGCAGGGCGCATGAACTTTGTGCGCCATTAGAGTTTTCGAGTTCGTCAAGTTGTTATGGGGAAAATGAAAAAAGCTGCGGAGCGGAGTTCGCTCACACAGCTTGTGGGGTTATTTAAGTTTTGAATGGTGATAGAATGGTTGCTAAGATGAATCAGAATTTAAATCAGAATACCATATTCAATTTCTTCGCAAACTTCTGACCAAAATGTACTTACCGTGCCATATCGAAATGCACTTTGATCCAGTTTAAGGAGTTCATTCCGAAAACTATTTGCAAGTATAATTAGCTGTGATTCATCTTGGTCATCTTTAAGTTCATTTGTATTTGTCTGAATAAATCTGTCAAATAATAAAAGCTCATTTACAAAAATATCAATGCTTTCCGCAATATAGCAGACATCGTTGTTATGAAGTGTAATATAATAAACCTTGCCAGTTGTTGCAATAGCAATAACATTATCAGCTATTCCTTGATCTCTACCGACAATCAAGTAATTGTTGTTTTGAAAACAAATGTTATAGAAGTCATCTCGATTTAAAAAGATAATCTCTAAAATTGCTTTGTTTGGAAATGATGTATTTATATTCATAATGCGTTTCCCCTAAAATAAATTTGCACGAACAAGCCTACCACCTACATTTACGGTTCAATTATATCACACCGCCCCCGAAAAAGCAACCCCCACTTTCATCAAACTGCCGCCCAGACTGCGCAATAACTGAGCCGTACCAGTTTAGAATATTGACACCGATGATGATTGAGAGCATCACGCTGGAGCGTGAGCGAGATACCGCCGACCGAAGCGGCGGTGAGAGATGTCGCATTCGCTCCACGAATTCGCTGACGGAGCATCGAAAGCCTGAGCAGAGAGATAAGCTCAGGCGAAAAAATATGCGCCATAGCGCAACAAAAATAACAAGCATTGTATTTTGCGCCGCACAG
>CALCRR010000368.1 GCA_937894495.1 uncultured Ruminococcus sp.
CCCGCCCGCACTGGCGGATTACATGCAGGCCATCACCGATACCCTGCGCCAGGAGGCGGAGCGCCTGGATATCGAGGTGGACGCCGACCTGGTGAAGCAGTATATCCAGAACGAGCAGACCGCAGGGGATTTTGCCATATACTATGAGCTTTATAAGAAGTATAAGAGCGATTATAAGGTAGGCGATATACTCTCGGGCAATGCAGGGGAGAATATAATAAAGCGTGCCGAAAATGCCAGATTTGACGAGCGATATACCCTGCTGGGACTGCTGCTTGAAGCTGTTGACAGAGAAGCCGCACAGGTGCTTGCAGATGATGAGGACCTGACGGTGATAAAGCACACCCTTGAAGAGCTCAGGGACAGAAGCGGCGAAGGTGAGCAGGCGGAGGATATTTTAGCCGAAAAGCTTGAAGATATAGCAAATGAGCGTGAAAGACTTACGGCGTCTAACAGCCTTTCGCAGTATAAGGATAACAGCCTTGTTCACAGACGGGCAATGCTTGAAAAATTCCTGCCTGCGGCAAAACTTGGCGGCTTTGGCGCTGTCAGGGAGGAATATCTTAAAGAGGTGGCAGAGTTCAAGAGCAGCCTTTCTGAGACGGGCAGGCATTTTGATAATCTTTTCATCTTCTGTGAAAAGGCTTTCGGCAGCGGTCAGGAGCTGCTGATACTCGTTACCGAGCTGGCAGCCGACCCGACTACAGCACGCTATATATCCTCATACGGCTGTGAGGAATACTACAAGCATGACAAGTCGCTTATGTTCTATGAGCGCAGACTTGAAATAATCAACGAGCTCGACAAGCTGAGCGAGCAGGAGGATAATCAATAATTTGGAGGTCAATAATGAGAAAAGCTATTAAAAGAGCGGTAAGTCTTGTGACAGCCGCAGCGATGAGCGCAGCCTGTGCCATCACAGTGTTTGCAGAAGCCCCCACTGCTGAGGGAGGAAAATTTGAGACAAGCATAAGCGCTGCCAGAGTGGCTGAGGAAATGGGCATAGGTCTTAACCTGGGCAATACAATGGAGGCTTATGAAGCCACAAACTGCGAGAAGATAACCTATGAGTGGATACCCAAGCTGGGGGATAATAAAACCTCAGACTATGAGACCTGCTGGGGCGCACCTGTTACCACGCAGGAGCTTATCGACGGCATGAAGGAAGCAGGCTTCAGCACCGTCAGGATACCTGTTTTCTGGGGAAATATGATGGAAAATGACGGTACCTATACTATTAATGAGAATTATCTTGCAAGAGTTGCAGAGATAGTGCAGTATTGCACCAACGATGACCTCTATGCGGTGATAAACATACACCATTTTGATGAGTTCATAATCAGAAGAAACTCGCTGGAGGACTGTGAGAAAATATTTAATAATCTGTGGACCCAGATAGCTGAGTATTTCAAGGACTGCCCCTATAACGTGGTGTTTGAGGGATATAACGAGTATCTTGGCGGCAGCCAGTTCAACAGCAAGGGCAGACTGGTGGAGCTTGACCGTGATGAGGGCTATGAGCTGACCAATGCCCTGAACCAGACCTTTGTTGACGCCGTGAGAGCAACAGGCGGCAGAAATGCCGACAGAGTTCTGGTGGCTTCGGGCTACTGGACGAATATCGACCTGACCACAGCCAAGGAGTTCAAGGTGCCCACCGACACTGCGGAAAACAGGCTGATGGTATCGGTACACTATGTTGACAACAGTATGTACTGGTCTAATCAGATAGGCTCACAGACCTGGAAGGATTACAGCGTGGCACAGTGCGAACTGCTTAAAAAGGCTTTCACCGATAAGGGCATACCTGTATTTGTGGGCGAGACTACATCGAGATACCCAAACAGCAATTTTGCGAGAAACCCACAGGTCAGCACCAGCTCCGAAGCGCTCAGCTATATGCTCAGCCTTATAACAGACTACGGCTTTGTTCCCGTGCTCTGGGACACAACCGGCAATTTCTTTGACAGAGATAATAACAAGATCTACAGCGCATCTGACGCCAGGGTGATACTGGGCATTGCAGGCGAGCTTAAAAAAGACTACATTCTGGGCGACCTTAACGACGACGGCAATGTCAACTCACAGGACGCAATGATAGCAGTTGCAATGGCGAAAAAGACCAGGACCCCCACCGAAAGACAGCTCAAATGCGGCGACCTTGACAGAAACGGCAAAATAGAGACCAACGATGCTATGATAATAGTGGCTGCGGCTAAAAAGACTAAGAAGATTTACTGATGATTTTATGACTGAAAAGACCGCTGTATTCTTTTACAGCGGTCTTTAAGCGTTATTACTGATATTTTATCTCAAACTTTTTAAATCTGCCCTTGCCGCCCCTTTGTGCGTAAAGCCCAAAAAGGACCCCTGTGAAGCCCCCTGCCACCTCGGTGGAGACATATCTTGTCTGAGCGCCGCCCAGGTGGAGAGCTGCACCGTTTTCGGTGACGGTGAAGGTGTATGCATAGTTGTTCATGCCTATGCCCAGCGTGGCTGTGCTGCCACGGAGCTTTACACTGTTCTGCACGCACTTCACATCGCCGATGTTCAGCCTGAGTATGGCTTCAAAGCCCTCGTCTGTCTGCCTTACGGCAATGTCGTAATGGTGGTTTTCGTCCATGTAAACGGTTATGCCTGCTTCGCCGCCCTCGGTGGTGACCTCACAGCTCAGCTCGCCCACAAAGGCTCTCTGCCTTATGCCGATAAAGGTGGGAGACTTAGGCTCGTCAAGGGTGGCTTCCCCTGCGGTGAGCTCAAAGCCCTGTGCCGACAGCTTGTAGTTGTCAAGGTCGGGGTGTCTCAGATATACCCAGTCAAGGGAGATATCAGTGTTTTCAAAGGTGAAGAGCTTATGCTCCTGCCGGACAAAATCGCCGCTTATCTCATAGCTGCGCCCGGTGGTGCCGTTGCTGCCTGCGGTGAAGTTGCCGTCCGCGCCGAAGTGGATAGGGGTCATAAACACCTCTCTGCCCAGGTGGTGGAAGGTGTCATACTGACCTATCTGACGAAAGCCCAGGTGGATAACGAACCACTCGCCGCTTTTAGCCTGTATAAGGTCGCCGTGACCCACGCCCTGTATCTCAAAACCGCCTAAATTGCGGTTGGTGAGCACAGGGTTTTTCTCATAGCCTTTAAACTCGCCCCAGGGGTCGTCGCTTCTTGCATAGGTTATCATGTGACCGTACTCAGTGCCGCCCTCGGCTGCCATAAGGTAGTAGCTGCCGTTTATCTTATACATATGTGGTGACTCCAGATAACGTCCGCCCGAGCCCTGCCAGATGTTTTTGCTTGGGGTGAGCTTTTTGCCTGTTTTAATGTCGATCTCACACTGGGTGATGCCCCCCACGCCGTAGTCATCTGTACCGTTGCTGATAAAATACACCTTGCCGCCGTCGAACAGCAGCGAGGGGTCGATGCCGCCCTGGTCTATGTATACAGGCTCGCTCCATTCGCCGTAGATATCATCGGTGTAGACGTAAAAGTTCTGGTGGGTGGTATCGTTGGTGGTGACCATGTAGAACACACCCTCGTGATACCTGATAGTTGGCGCAAAAACGCCCCCTGAGCTGCTTACATTTTCAAGCTGCACCTGACTTTTTCTGGTCAGCGCATGACCTATCTGCTTCCAGTTCACAAGGTCCTCGCTCTCAAATATCGGCACACCGGGGAAATACTGGAATGAGCTGCATACCAGGTAATACTTTCCCTCAGCCTCGCACACGCTGGGGTCGGGATAAAAACCGCTTATTATGGGGTTTTGGTAGATCATTTTAAATACCTCTTTTCTGTTAGGGTGTGTTGACCCTAAAATAACGTTATGGATATTTTAGCATATACTGCCCTTTGTGTCAATGATTTACAGGCTAAAAAATCAAAAATTATTGACCGCCCCACTGCTTGCCGTGAGTTTTGCCCGTTAGTTTTTAATTCTGTCCAAATATTTACTCTTTTGTGTATGTTAAAAATTTCCGGGTGCTTTTGACAGCTTTTTTTGTGTATTTTATGCAAAAAGCACTTGCAAAATCTGTGAAAGTGTGGTATAATATATTACGAAGATATATGGCAGACGGCGGTGAGCGTTCACTATGATAAAAGACCTGGCAAAACCTATACAGTACCTTAAAGGAGTGGGCGAAAAGCGCAGTGAGATGTATGCAAAATTAGATGTGCATACCGTCTATGACCTGCTGTATCACTTTCCCAGGTATTATATCGACCTGACCCGGCCTGTGTCAATTAAAGACGCCCCCACGGGGGAGAGCTGTGTTGTTAAATGCAGGGTGGTCAAAAAAATGGCTGCCGCCAGGATACGCAAGGGGCTGACGGTATTTAAAGCGGTTATGACCGACGATACCGCCGACCTTACGCTGATAATCTATAATGCAGAGTTCCAGTTTGACAAGCTGGAGACAGACAGAGAGTATTTTCTGGTAGGCAAGCTTGAGGGTACGCTGATAAGGCGTGAGATAAGCTCGCCCCAGATATATGCTGCCGATGCCGACCCTGTGCAGCCTGTGTATCACCTCACCGAGGGGATAACTCAGGCGATGCTGAGAAACAATATGCACGGGGCTTTGCAGGCGTTCGATAAATATATCTATGAGCCTGTGCCTAAGGAGATATTGAAGGAAAACAGCCTTTGTTCGCTGGAATATGCCCTTAAAAATATACATTTCCCTCAGGACAGCCACACCTGTGAGCTGGCAAAAAGGCGGCTGGTTTTTGATGAACTGCTGACCTTGCAGCTGGGTATGCTGATGTTAAAGCAGCGCAGCCGTGAGAGAAGCGGCTGTAAAATGAAAGAGCTTGACATTGATGATTACTACAGCGCTCTGCCCTTTGAGCTGACTTCATCACAGAAAAGTGCCATATCGGACTGTGTTGCGGATATGCAGAAGGACTGCCCCATGAACAGGCTGGTTCAGGGCGATGTGGGCTCGGGCAAGACCGCCGTGGCGGCAGGAGCTGCTTATTTCGCCTTTAAAAACGGCTATCAGACGGCGCTCATGGCACCTACCGAGATACTTGCCAAGCAGCATTACGATACGCTTTGCGGCTTTCTTGAAAAGCTGGGTGTAAAGGTGGTCTTACTGACAGGCTCTATGACTGCTAAGCAGAAAAGGCTTGCCAAGGAGGGTATCGAGAACGGCGATCATCAGGTGGTGGTGGGTACCCACGCACTGGTGCAGAGCTCTACCGTGTTTTGCAGGCTGGGGCTTGTGATAACCGATGAACAGCACCGCTTCGGCGTTGAGCAAAGGGGGCTGCTGGCAGGCAAGGGGGATAACCCCCACAGGCTGGTAATGTCCGCAACGCCCATTCCCAGAACTCTGGCGCTGATGATATACGGAGACCTGGATATCTCGGTGCTGAGGGAGCTGCCCAAGGGCAGACAGCCTGTTGAGACCTATGCGGTGACAGGCAAGCTGAGAGAGCGTGCCTACGGGTATGTAAGACAGCACCTTGACGAGGGCAGGCAGGCTTATATAGTCTGCCCCATGATAGAGGAAAGCGACAGCGAGCTGCAAAATGTAAAAAGCTATGCAAAAAAGCTGTCTGAGGGTGAGTTTAAAGACTATAAAGTAGGACTGCTTCACGGCAGGCTGGCGGCTGCAAAAAAAGAACAGGTCATGGAAAGCTTTAAAGCTAAAGAGCTTGACTTGCTGGTTTCCACCACTGTGGTGGAGGTGGGGGTCGATGTGCCCAATGCAGCGATCATGCTTATTGAAAATGCCGACAGGTTCGGGCTTTCACAGCTTCACCAGCTGAGAGGACGAGTGGGCAGGGGACAGTTCAAGTCCAGCTGCATACTCATTACCGATAACCCCACCGAGGAGGTAAAGCAGAGACTGAAGGTGCTCTCAAAGACCTCTGACGGCTTTGAGATATCTCAGGAGGACCTGAAGCTGAGAGGTCCCGGCGACTTTTTCGGCAGCAGGCAGCACGGTCTGCCAAAGCTCAAAATAGCAGACATGGCGCAGGATATCGAGGTGCTCAGAACTGCCCAGCAGGCGGCAAGAAAAATACTTGACACCGACTCTGCCCTTGATAAGCCCGAAAATGCAGGGCTCAGGGAGCTTACAGAGCTGCTGTTTGAGAAAAATCTTTCGGATAACTGATGTGCAAAGTAAATGTGTAAGGAAATAATGCTTGACAACTGCAAATGTTTTTATTTTGAAAACAAAGCGTTCTTGCGTTTGATATGGAAGGCGGTCGATGTATGGATCTTCTGGATACCTTGTTATATACCCTGTCAAGAATAGGGCTTATGCTGATGCTGGTGCTGTTCGGGGCTTTTACCGGCGAGGTGCTGGTGCCTTCGATAGCCACATTCCTGCCCTATTCGGCGCTGCCTTTTAAGGAATTTATCACCGACCCCAATGTGCGCTCGGCAGCAGGCATGGTGATCGTCTGCCTGATATTCCTGTGGGTGTTTTATGACGACGGCAAGCGGCATACCGCCTATGAGAACTGGAGCATGGTGAACATCCTCACGGTGCTCATACTCATGCTGATAGTTTACTTTGTGCCTGCAATTTTCAGGGACTCCTTCCACAGCGAGGGCAAGGCTGATGTGTTCTACGCAGTACTCTATTACCCCTCGGGCTGGGTGAGAGATAAGCTTGGTATGAGCTTTCTGCCTGCAGTTACCGCGGCTTCGGTCATGATGCTGGCGGTGGCGTTTATGGCTTATTTTATAGCTTATAAAAGGTATGTCAAAAAGCACCCCTCTCTCAGTGAGGAGGCAAGGCAGAAGAGAAAACTGGCTGAGCTGGCTGCCGAGATCGACGACGAGGAGAGCAGCGAAAACGATTGAAATTTCACTCAATAGTTAATTAATTGTTAACAGGTTGTTCATGTAAACGTTTTTGTCTATTTTAAATAAAAAGTTATTAATTATTTTGTGAATTAAATCGCAAATTTTTTCGGATTTTTACTTGCTAAAAGGCTGAAAAAATGATATAATAATTAAAATATGTTTTGTTGTTGCCGCCGAAAGTGTTCACACTTGGGAGTCAGGCAGCGGAGCGGCAAAATATTAAATTAGTGGAGGTGTATCTACAAATTATGAAAACTTATACCTATGTTGCAAAGGATACCTCAGGAAAGACCATAAAGGGCACGTATGAGTGTGATAACGAACAGGAGGTCCTAGACAAGATCCACGAACAGGGACTGTTCTGTATCAGCTATGCGGAGGCACTGGGCGGAAGCAAGAAAACAGCGCATAAATTCAAGACGGCTGAGCTTGCTTACTGCTGCAGACAGCTTGCTGCTATGATGTCCTCAGGTCTTACTATCGTCAAGGCTCTGGATATCCTTTACAAAGAGGAAGAAAACAAAGGTGCAAAGGCTGTATGGAGAGACGTTTACGAAAGCGTACAGAAAGGTGACAGCTTCACCGAGGCCCTCGAAGCAAAGAGAGGCTGCTTCCCTGACTTCTTCGTTTCAATGGTAGACGCAGGTGAGATCTCAGGTTCGCTGGATATCACCATGAAGAGACTTCAGGAATACTACGCAAACTCAAACAAGCTGAACAATAAGGTAAAGGGCGCTATGATCTACCCTTGCGTACTGGGCGTACTGGTACTTGTAATGGTAATCGCCATGTTCACCTTCATCATGCCTATATTTGCCGACATGATGCCCGAGGATCAGCTGAACGGTCTGCAGAAGGCACTGTTCGGATTCAGTGACTTCTTCAAGGCTAAATGGTATCTGCTGCTGATCGGCGTTATCGTGATCGCAGGCGTGTGGATATATGCGCTGAAGATCGAGTCAGTAAGACTTAAATATGACTATTTCAAAATCAAAATGCCTGCGGTCGGTCCGCTTATGGTAAAGATCTATGAGGGTCGTTTCTCAAGAACACTTTCTTCACTTTACTCCAGCGGTATCCCTATGGTAGAGTGCCTTGAGCGTTCATCAAAGGTCCTTGGCAACTCCTACGTCGATAAAATGTTTTTGCAGGTAGTCGATGAAGTAAAGCAGGGTTCGCCTGTTTCCACATCTCTTTCCAAGACTGAGATTTTCGAGGGAATGTTCTGCTCGATCATCTACGTTGGTGAAGAGTCGGGCGCACTTGACGATATCCTTGAAAAGACCGCAGACTTCTACGAGGAAGAGGCTGAGGCAGCAGTCGGCAGACTGGTAGGACTTATGGAACCTCTCATGATCATCATCATGGGTGTGGCTATCGGTACGATCCTTGCCGCTATCTTCCCGATGCTCTACGGTGGTATCGCTCAGATGGAGAACTCGTAAGCTTTTACATTACATATGGGATATGCTGTATACAGGTGCGGAGCGAAGCGTGCCTGTATACAAACAAAAAAATATATTTGATGAGGTGAAGAAATAAATGCTATCATTCGATTTTTCTGATAGGCAAATCAATATTGTAAAAGGTGATAACACAGCCAACAAGATCCGTATCCAGAGCTCGCTCACAGTTGACGTTCCCGAGGATATGATCGCTAACGGCGAGGTCATCAACCTTTCGGGACTTTCCGACCTGCTGCTGACTAACCTGAAGTCGGAGCAGATGATGGACAGAGACGCTATCGTTACCTTCTCTTCCAGCAACATCGTTTTTAAGGAGCTTGTTGTTCCTAAGGCTAAGGGAAGCGAGTTCCTGACAATGGTACAGAACCATATGAGCCAGGAGATGGGTATCACAAATGATTACTCTATTTCATATACAGTAGTAGGTGAAGCAGGCGAGGAGAACCCCGGCGCTGTTAAGGTGCTTGCAACTGCCTGCCCCAGCTCGGTAGTTGACGGCTTCAGAAAGCTGTTCGCTGTAATGGGCATCAGCCTGAGATCTGTTAACATCGGCTGTAACTCTATCGCAAGAATAGTTCTTGCAGAGAAGTCCAACCTCGAGAAGATGCCTCTGCTGGTTTGCCAGCTGGATAACAACTTCCTGGGTCTGACACTCTTTGAGAACGGTCAGATGGCTTTCGCAAGATACGTTCCGATCTCGCCTGATGAGTATGACTCTGAGGACTATGTTCTCGAAGCTCTGAATGAGAACATTTTCAGAATGGAGCAGTTCAATAAGGCAAGAGGCGGCACGGGTCTTGAAAATGTTATCCTCTACGGCTATATCGAGGATTACATCAAGATAGTTGACGCTCTGGACGGTCTGGATATCAAGGCTTCCGTACTGGGAGTTCCTTCACAGATCACAGGCTATGAGAATTTTGAGTTCACAGTTTTCGCTAACGCTATCGGCGCTCTCTACAGAAGAGATAAGAAGACCGAGAGGATCAACCTGCTGGAGGTAGATCAGTCAACAGGTAAGGGCGGCAGCTCTGATGTTACTTCGATGCTGACCACCGCAGGCATACTGGCTGCAGCTTCTGCTATCGTTATCGGCGCTGTTACGGGCTTTGTTCACCTGAGAACAAACTCTATCGAGTCTGATACCGAAAAGGTAAACAAGGATATCGCAAAGTGCGAGAAGATAGTTGCCGAGAACGAGGTAAGACATAACAGACTGGAGATCATCGAGGCTTATAAGGCTTATGTTGAGCAGTGTAACTCAAACCTGGATACACTCCCTGTTATCAACCTCAATAAGTTCGAGCAGATCGAAAGTGTATTTTCTTCTAAGAATGCAACATTTGAGTCAGCTACATATGTTCTTAACACCAAGGAGTCCGCTATCACTATCTCGGGCGCTAAGGTAGGAACTCAGGATGAGGTACAGCCTCTGATCGATGAGCTGGAAAACATCGACTTCGTATTCTCCATCGAGTACAGCGGTTACGAAGGACTTGGTACAGACCAGGTAACTGTTGAAGAGGACGATGAGAGCACTGTTAAGAATCAGGACGACGGCACAGTTACTATCAATGATATCACTATGGTGCTCGTAGCTAATGAAGAGGAGGCTGAATAATAAATGAAACTTAATTACCGTGATAAAATAATGCTTATTGTCGTTATTGTAGTTCTCGTGTGGGTCGCAGGTATCATGCTGTTCATCAAGCCTTCTATCGAGGATATGAACGACGCTCAGACAAATCTTGATAACGCAAAGGCTACACTTTCCGACCTTCAGGACCGTATCGAAAAGGATAAGGATCTTGACAAGAGAATAGACAAGGCTTATAAGGAAGTTAATGCACTTACCGACAGCTTCTATTCATATCAGCAGACTCAGCTGGCTACCCAGGAGGTAGATAACCTGCTTAAGTCTGATAACATCGTAAACAGCAACATGACTATCTCCCAGTATGCTACATACTCTCTCAGCCCTTATGCTGTTGTAAGCCAGAGAGCTGTTACTCCTATGGACGTTCAGATCGAGGAGTATAAGAACCAGAAGGTTGCTGCAGATGACGGCGAGGAGGATTCAGCTGCTGCATCTACCACTACTACTGACACCACAGGTGAGGGTGGTATAGCTACTACAGTTATCGGCGCTTATACCATAAGCTTTGATTTCGAGGGCGAGATATCTGACCTTAAATCCTTCTGCGAGAAGCTCAGAACTTCAAATACCGAGAAGACAATGATCGTTGTTGACCTTGAGTATGAGTTTGTTGAGGAAGAGGGCGAGAAGAAGGAAGGCGAGAGGGAAGCCGAGAAGGTAAGATCTGACTCACACATCACAGGAACTATGAGCCTGCAGATGCTGGTAGTCGAGAAGCTCCCCGACCCAAGCACACTTTAATAATGTATACGTTTGGTAGGCGGATTTTTTCCGCCTGCCAAATAGTGCTATGAAATGATTAAAATTTTTATTTTGGTCTCATGGCGATAATAAAGGCAAACGGTAACATTTGGATTTATGAAAGGTGGTAATTTATGAAGAGGAAGACAAACTCGAGGCAGGGTGCCGTCCTGCTGACAGTTGTGATCGTGTCAATGATGATGATGGTCATAATCTCTGCAGCCATTTCATTCGTTGGACACACGAACAGGCGAAGCCATGAAGAATACCGTAAGAAACAGGCTTATTTCACCGCTTCATCATGTATCGAGAGCTTTGTTGAGGTAACTACCAATACAAATACCTCCATGGGAAGCTCACAGGCTGAGATCGAAGCCAATATCAAAATGCTTCAGGACATCGCAGACGGCAAAAAATATTCTATCGACATAATGAAGAACGGTACCAGAGGCGGCTATGCAGGCGAGGTCACCGATTACTTCACAAGAGGTGTAGGAACCTGCACCATCAAGGTAGAGAAGATCAACGGCAGCTCTAATAACCTGAAAGCTACAGCTATCGCAGAGTATGCAGGCGAGAAGCAGACTGTTGCAGCATATCTGTACATCAAGCCTCTGCTTTCACCCGGAACTATGGATAACGCTCTTGAGATCATCGGTACAGACGGCGGCGGACAGAGTTACAACAACCTTAGAGTTTTTGGTAACACAGCTACACCTGATCTTGATTCTCATTATGCTCATACGCTCTATGTAACAGGCACAAACGCTAACACATTCTGTGGAGATAAACTTATCTATGGTTCACTTGCTTCTACATTTACAGGATATTCAGTATTAGATAATCCATATGATGAAACAGGTGAAAAGCCCGGTTGTACTCTTACAGTTTCAAGATCACTGTTTGTTGCAAACAGATTTACAATGGCAAGCAATCGTGAAAAAACTATGGATTATGAGGGTAATTATAGTGACCCTGATTATAACTATCTTAACGTTGGAGAAGCAATTCTATTCAGCGGTGAGTCGAGCAGTAAGGTCGGCACTTCTCCCAGTAACATGGTAGATATATATGCCAGCGGTATATATATTGGTCCAAAAAGTGGAGTTCCAGCCAAGTTTAAAACTGCTATACTTGATGGAATTATCGATTCTGACTTACTTACAAGTTATAATAACAATGGTTTTGAAAAGCTTGAACACGGCGAAAGTATGACTTTCTACAGCAATATCTATACTTATCCCGATGTCTCTGGTTTGGACGGAGATATCTATATAACTGGTCAAAGTAATCATTTTTACGGTGATATTTACTGCGGCGGTGATATATACTTCAACTCCTCAGACCCCAACAACTATCATAACATCAAGCTATACATCTCCGATGCAAGCCACGTTCACGGCAGCATTCCAGCAGGAGTAACTGCTGTTTACGGAGACTGGACAACAAAGAATGTAAGATGTGTAAGACCGTCAATTGATCTTACCACACCTAATCCGTATGTATATTATCCTGAACATTTTCTGTGCTCGGACGGCGTGTCAACCATTAAAAACACTTATGCTTCATTCTATGAGGGCGGATATGGTACTACTTTGAAAACTTCAGGAGTAAAGGTACTTAGCGGCTTATCTGACGATTTTAGGACAGACTATACCTATACAGCAGATAATGGTAAGTCTATTACAGCAAATTATTACGTTACAGAAAGCTGTATTTTAGGCGATTTTTATGGTAATGCAAATATAATAATCGACGCTCGAGCAGCACAAAGAAATGCAGATGGACGTAATGATATCGTTGTAATAATGAAAAACGGACTTAGCTGGAGTAATAATAATAACATTTTTGTTATAAATGATACAGATGAAAGTGACGGAGAAGATGAGAGATTTGTGTATTTTGTTAGTGATGCAGGAGTAGGAGATACTGATGCAAGCAGTACTACCTCTGAAAACACTTACGACCACAGTACATTCAGATCTGAAGTAATTATTACTTTTGGAGGTACTCAGAAGCATATAATGGATGCTGATGCATATCTACACTCCAACCTGAACGTTTCGGGCGCTTACATCAACCCTACAGATAAGGATTATCCTGGCGCATATGACCTCAAACATAGTCAGATAATTTTCCTGCTGACTGAGGGTACTAAGTTTATTGCTAGTGGCTCAACAGATAATCTGCTTATACAAGGTGCGATCTATGGTCCTCGTGCTGAGGTAAATCTATCCGGCAACAGAAATATTATGCTCGCTCCACCGTGTAGTATTCCGGAAGGACCGGACAATTCTAGGGTTACAGTAATAGGTATGGTATTGTGTCATAACTTTATTACCGATGGTAATAATACAGGTATATCATATCAGCCGACATCTAAAAACTCGATGCTGCCTAAGGCAAAGGGTTCTAAGGATATAGCTGAATCGGGCTTCGATATCGACCATTACGCTCACAGCTGATGCGGTAAGGAGGTAATACCATGAAAAATAAGAATAAAAAAGGTTTTACTCTGGTCGAGGTCATCATTGCTATGGCAGTGTTCGGAATTGTAACAACAGGCTTTGTTACAGCCGCTACCTACTGCTACAGGGCACAGACCAAGGCTAACCGCAACCTGAAGGAAACTAACCAGCAGACTACCAATCTCGAGCATTTCAGTAACTACTCCTCAGTCATCGACCCCGGTGAGTATAATCTGGAATTTATGGAGACAGGTACAAATCTGTGGACTATGGTCTACAATTTCCCGGGCTATGATATCAAGAACGATAAGGTATCGGGCTATATCTCACAGACAAGCGATGAGGTGTTCCAGCTGGGCTTCTTCTCGCCTATCGAGAGAGTCAGCCTTGATGCAAATGAGTATTGGATCAACATGAACAATGTGTCCACTTCTCAGACAGCCTGGTATTTCACAACAGTTTCGGGCTTCGTGTTCTTCAACAACCAGAAGGATCAGCTCAATCCTCCTTCTCAGACCGAGTCCCGTATCTTTGATACAGGTGCGGTAAAGAAGATAGGCATAAGAGACGTTTCGGGCGGAGATCTTTCTCAGGCTCTGGAGATACACGATGCTAACACAGGCGACGTAGTTGCGGTCCTCGACCTCACTACCTATGCCGACAGCGAGCGTTACTGCAACATCTACTACGACGGCTCAGGCTTCCTGACTCAGGAAGAATATGACGCAAGATCATAAGGGGGTAACGTCATTGAAGAAAAACAATAAAGGTTTTACCCTCGTTGAGCTTGTAGTCGTATCAACGCTGATGGTCATGATAATGGGCGCTATACTCAATTTTATCAGACCTATCAATAATCTGTTTACTTCGACCCATACAACTGCCGATTCAAACGATATCGGCAACAGCGTTATGGACTACATCGAGAACGAGGTAAGATACTCGACTAACATGGTGGTCCTGGAGGATTTCCCCGGAGTGCCTCTCACTAAGGACGGCTACCTGCTCAACCCTGCAGGCAACAAGGCTATGAACACCCTGTTCACAGACGTTCTTATTATCGACAACGCAAACCCAAGAGGCTCACAGCTGAAGGATTATGACGCTACCGACAGTCCTGCTCACAGAAAGGGCGCAACAGGCGTTATACTCAAAGCGCCTTTGGATTCCACAGGCATCAATATCTCAAAGGCTGTTGTTCCTCTTAATGAGGAGCTCTACAACGATTACTCGGTCACCTTCGACTGCCGCCTTTCAACAGCTGATAGCAACAACTGTCTTTCAGTCGGCATGAGAGTCCGCAAGCCTGAGTATGACTATGCAAGAGGCAGGTACACTTTCCGAAAGACCTCTTACAAGCAGACCAGAGACTTGGAGCTTGTAAATATCAACCTGCTGTCATCAAGAAAAGCTGCACAGGGCATCCAGATGTCTGTAAGCTACTACTCTAACAGAGTTGATGAGCACGGTACTCCTTACGGTACAGAGATCGGCAACCGCTTCGGCACTGCTTCGGCACCCGGCGGTCTTACCGAGGGACAGGCGAAGCTTTTCAGCACAGCCGAAAACTATACCTATATCTTCTACACAAAGGTAGTTCCTTCATCTGCTACTACATCAAAGGTCAATATCAGACTGCTCGACAACAGCGGTTCTGTACTGGACCAGATGAGAAACATTACCTCGGGTACAACTATCGACGCAGGCAAGGTAAGCTCATGGAAGGCTATGGTCGGCGCTTCTATAACAAGAGCTGATGCTTCTACAGGTACACTTTATGAATACACCTTTGATAACCTGATAAGCACAACAGGTAAGGAGATCGACTACTATACCACCAACGGCTTCGACCAGAGCATGGACTTCTCGCCCAACTATAACGTAGGTACGGCGATAATGACGCCAAACGGCAAGGTATCCTTCTACGACTGCTTCGATACTGACGGCAGTGCACTGGGCAGCTGGGGCAGAGAGGTATCACATACCTTCGTTTATACTCCTAACCCACTCTATCCGCAGTATACCAATACTCTGGGTGCTCTGCCAAATGAGCCTTCGGGTAATGATGAGTATATGTTCCTTGGCTGGTATGAGAGCTGGGGCTTCTACGCTGTTGGCGCAACACCTCCGGGCTCACCGCTGACAGAGGCTGATCTCAGCACTACAACATTCTCAGGCAATAAGAACTACTATGCTTGCTACCAGAGAAGACCTAAGTATGAGGTCAAGTTCCTGGATAAGGACGGCAACGAGATCTCGGGCTTTACTAAGGAATATACAGGCGGTAAGCTCAGCGAAACAGGCGTAGTTTTCGACAAGCCCGGTAATCCCGCTGACACTGCTACAGAGAAATTCGTTGGCTGGTTCGTTGACGGCAATATGGCTAATACAGAATTGTCTGCATTCGATAACCTCACATCTGACACAGTATTCGGTGCCTGCTTCCAGCCGATACCTGCTGAGTGGACAGAGCTGACAGTTACACTTCACTATGTGAACAACTTCAACCACTTCACAGGCACAGGCGCAAGCAACGGCGATGTTTACGCAGGTGTGTCAAGTCCAAGCTCACAGTGCTACTGGGCTGATATGTACTGCAGCTCAGGCACAAGCGCAACATTCAAACTCAGGTTCAAGTCTGAAAATCCTGCTACATTCAATATGAATATCTATCAGGATTGGTCAATGTACTGCTCGCCGCAGATCAATACCGTAAACTTTATCGGTAAGACATCTGCTGATATCTATGTAGATGCTTCGGGCAGCGTATCATATTCTTGATCAAACTATTCACAAGCGGCTCCCGCAGCCGCTTGCTGAAAAAGTCCCCCGAGGGAGCCTCGGAGGATTTTTTGAGTAAATGTGGATATAAAAAATACCGCCGAGCTGTCAGCGGTATTTGTGTGTTATTTGTCAGATAAGAGTTATCAGGCGGCTTGCTTCTGCAAGAGTTTCGTTCAGGCCTGTGACGTCCATGTACCAGCTGCCGATCTGTTCGCTGTAAAGCGCTGCAGCTGCAATACCTATCGAAAGATACGGACCGAATGCGAATTTCGAGTCGCCGTTAATGTATTTGAGTATAAGACCGCATACAGAGCCTGTTATCAGTGCCACCAGCATTGCTACCAGAATGCCCTGTACACCAAGGAAAAGTCCGCCTGCTGCCATCAGGTAAACATCACCCATGCCCATTGCCCTTTCGTGCGATGCGAGCGAGATGATCAGCAGCGGTACGCTGACTATGAATGTACCGATAATGTGCGATCTCAGTGAGATATCAGTGTAAAGTCTGTCGTAGGTGACGTAGTTGAGCACACCCAGCAGAGCTATAAAGATTACCACATAGGTGTTTATCAGCTGTGTGTCCCAGTCCATGAAGAATACAACTATCAGTGCCGAGAATAGCAGTGCCACTATGGCAGAGTGGGATGTGTGTACCGAAACATCGTAGTGGAGAAATACCAGAAGATAAAGCACACCGTTGAGGAGCTCCACCACCGTGTATCTGGGCGATATTTTAGCGCCGCAGCTGTGGCATTTGCCTCTGAGCATACACCAGCTTATTACAGGTATAAGGTCTCTTTTCCTGATAGGCGTGCCGCAGGTCATGCAGTGTGAGTTCTGCTTGATCAGGCTCTCACCAAGGGGCAGGCGGTATATGCAGACATTCAAAAAGCTGCCTATGCACACACCGAACAGGAATACGAACAAATACATTATGGCGTAGTATATTTCTAATTTATCCATTTGATACGATACAGCCTCCTTTCAGAATATTGCGAATTATTTCGTAATTATATTTTAGCACAGTTCATAAAAAATTACAATAGAATATTAATGTTTTAAGAATTTATTCAAAAAATTATTTATTCCGCTGGTGAACAGGCTTCATAAATTTTGCGGGGACAGGAGTTTATTTTATGAGAAACGGACCAATAGGACAATACCTTGTTGAAAAGGGCTTGATAACCGAGCAGCAGCTGCAGGAGGTTCTTGCCAAGCAGAAGGAAGAAAAGGGCAAGATGTTCGGTGACGTCATACTCGAAATGAAGTATGTTACCGACGTCGATTTTGCAAAGACCCTTGCCGAAAGACTCAACGTGCAGTATGTTGACCTTGACTCTACAGACCTTAATGCCGATGTTGTTAGAAGAATACCCGAGGCAACAGCCAGAAAGTATAACGTTATCGCCGTTAACAAGATAGGCAAGCGTATGATGGTGGCTACCAACGACCCTATCAACTTTTATGTGTTTGAGGACCTGAGAGTTATCACAGGCTGCAATATCACAGCGCTGCTTGCTACCAAGGCTGCTATCAACCGTGCTATCGGTAAGATGTACTCCGAGGGCGAGGTTAACAAGGTGGCTGACGAGGCTACCAAGGAGAAGGAGGAGGATATCAATCTCGATGAGATCGACCTCTCCTCAGACAGAGTTGATAATGCACCTATCGTTAAACTGGCAACGGCTATCGTTGAGAACGCTTACCGTCAGGATTGTACCGATATACATATCGAGCCTTTCAAGAACCAGACTAAGATCAGGATCCGTGTAAACAGTGACCTGGTAGAGATGATGACCCTTTCCAGTGCGCTGCATACCTCACTTATAACAAGATTTAAGATCCTCTCGGGCATGAACATCGCCGAGAAGCGTGTACCTCAGGACGGACGTATGTCACAGGTCATTGACGGCACTACCGTTGACCTCCGTGTATCTAATCTTCCAATGGTATACGGTGAGAAGGTCGTTCTCCGTATCCTCGCAGGCGATAGCTCTGTAAGAAGGATACAGGACCTTGGTATGACCACATATAACTACGAAAGATTTGTCTCCTGTCTAAAGGTGCCCCAGGGCGTGGTACTGGTAACAGGACCTACAGGTTCAGGTAAGTCTACCACCCTTTATGCGGCTCTTGGTGAGATCGCTAAGCCTAACCTTAACGTTATCACGGTAGAAGACCCTGTCGAGAAAAAGATAGATAATATCAACCAGTGTCAGATCAATGAGAAGGCAGGTATGACCTTTGCGGCTGCCCTGCGTTCTATCCTCCGTCAGGACCCTGACATCATAATGATCGGTGAGATGCGTGATACCGAGACAGCTGAGATCGGTATCAGAGCCGCTATCACAGGACACTTAGTGCTTTCAACACTGCATACCAACGATGCTTCGTCCACCGTAACAAGACTTGTTGATATGGGCGTTGACGCATACATGGTTGCTACCTCGCTTATCGGCGTCGTGGCACAGCGTCTTACAAAGGTAGTCTGCACTGAGTGCAGAAAGCCCAGAATGTCTAACAGAGATGATAATGAGCTTATGGAGATTGACCTTGATACTCCCGTGCAGATATATGACCCAGTGGGCTGCCCTAAGTGCAAGAACACAGGCTATACAGGAAGAACCGCTATCCATGAGATCTTGCTGGCTACTCCAAAGATGAAGGAGATCATCGCTGCAGGCGCTAAGAGCGAGCAGATACAGGAGCTGGCAAGAGAAGAGGGCTGCCGCCTGCTGAGAGATAACGTTTCTGAGCTGGTGCGCCAGGGCAAGACCACTATGGAAGAGCTCGTGCGTGTAACATACGCAGTATAAACAGATCATGTAAATATCAGCCGGCTGTGACGGTGCTTACATTTAAAAGCAATGCAGCCGACTGTAAATATATTGTTTGGAGGTAAAAACAAATGGCAGTAGATATTAACAAGATACTTGACGAATCAAGAGCGCTGGGCTGTTCGGACCTGCACTTCACCGTAGGTATCCCCCCCATCGTAAGACAGGGCGGTAACCTGAGAAAGCTTTCATCATACCCCGATATGACACAGATCGAAATACTGAAGATCTGCGAGGCTATGTGTACCGATAAGCAGAGACAGCAGATAAAAGATAAGATAGACACCGACTTTACATACGTTTCAACAAGAGGCTTCCGTCACAGAGTTAACGTTTATCACCAGAGAGGCAACACAGCTATCGCTCTTCGTCTGCTGAGAAATGATATACCTACACTTACAGACCTGGACCTGCCCCCTGTTCTGGCTGAGTTTGTTATGAGACCCCGTGGACTGGTGCTTGTAACAGGACCTACCGGTTCAGGTAAGTCAACCACACTGGCAGCTATGATCGACCACGTTAATATACATAAATCCTCACACATCATCACTGTTGAGGACCCTATCGAGTATGTTCACCAGCATAAGAGATGTATGATAAACCAGAGAGAGATCGGACCCGATGTACCCAGCTTCTCAATGGCACTTCGTGCGGCTCTCCGTGAGGACCCCGATATCATACTCGTCGGAGAAATGAGAGACTTTGAGACTATCGAAGCCGCTGTTACCGCAGCCGAGACCGGACACCTTGTTATGTCGACCCTGCATACCACAGACGCTGCTTCAACCATCGACCGTATCATCGACGTATTCCCTGCACACCAGCAGCACCAGATCAGAACACAGCTGGCGTCGGTACTTGTAGGTATCTGCACACAGACCCTCTGCCGTACCTTTGACGGCACAAGCCGTGTGGCTTGCTGCGAGATACTCAACGCTACCGACTCTATCAAGGCTATGATCCGTGACGACAAGGTACACCTTATCGGTTCGGCAATGCAGACAGGTAGAGCTGTGGGAATGCAGACCATGGACCAGGAGCTTGCAAAGCTTGTTAAGTCAAGAACTATCGCTATGGAAGTAGCTCTTGAAAAGTGCGTAAACGCCAACGACCTGAAGAGATATATCTCACAGGGCTAAAATAAAATATGGCAGCTGCCACCGGGTAGCTGAATGCATGAGCATTCGCCTCACATCGTTAGGTCTTTGAAGATGTGAGACGAGTGCTTTTTTAATTAATAATCCATAATTATGGCGGTTTGGGGAATTATTACCTCTTGCTTTAAGGGAAGGAGAAAAAAGGATTGAAAAAGAGCAAGCTGACGTCGTATTTTTCAAAATTTGAGATAGGGCTGTGGTGCAGCTCGGTGATACTTACAGTGGCAGCCTTCATGATCTTTGACAGGGAGAACCAAATGATGCTTGCCGCATCGGTCATTGGTGCTACCTATCTTATTTTCAACGCAAAGGGCAACCCTGCGGGGCAGGTGCTGCTGGTGATATTCAGCGTGTTTTACGGGGTCATATCCTACACCTTTGCATATTACGGCGAGATGATAACCTACCTGGGAATGAGCACCCCAATGGCGGTGCTTTCGCTGATAGCATGGCTGAGAAACCCCTACAACGGCGACAGGTCGCAGGTTAAGATAAACCGCATAGGCAGGGGAGAGGTGCTGTTTATGATACTGCTGATTGCCGCAGTGACAGCCGCATTTTACTTTATACTCAGATATTTTGGCACGGCAAGGCTGCTGCCGAGCACCTTGTCAGTGACCACCAGCTTTCTGGCGGTGTACCTGACCTTCAGAAGAAGCAGATTTTTCACCCTTGCCTACGCCGTCAACGACATAGTGCTGATAATCCTCTGGGCACTGGCGTCACTTGAAAGCAGGAGCTGCATTAGTGTGACGATCTGCTTAATAATGTTTCTTGTGAATGATATTTACAGCTATGTGAACTGGACAAGGCTAGAGAGGAGGCAGGGGAGTGGGGGAGATATTAGGGAATAAAAAAATTACCTTTGCGGGGCAAAGGTAATTTTGGTGTCTTATTATCTCTTTGAGAACTGCGGAGCACGTCTTGCGGCTTTGAGACCGTACTTCTTTCTTTCCTTCATTCTTGGGTCACGAGTGAGGAAGCCTTCCTTTTTGAGGAGAGGTCTGAACTCTTCATTAGCCTGAAGGAGAGCTCTTGAAAGACCGTGTCTGATAGCGCCTGCCTGACCTGTAACACCGCCGCCTGCAACTGTGCAGACAATGTCATACTTGTCAACAGTATCTGTTACGCCAAAGGGCTGGCGAACGATGAGCTTGAGAGTCTCAAGACCGAAATAGTCGTCGATATCTCTGCCGTTGATAGTTACCTTACCTGTACCCTCGTAAACACGAACACGGGCAACAGAGTGCTTTCTTCTGCCTGTGCCATAGAAATATGGCTGCTTTGATTCATACATCTGAATTGCTCCTTTCTTACAGTTCGTACTTTACGGGCTTCTGTGCTGCATTGTTGTGCTCAGCGCCCTTGTAAACTCTCAGTCTCTTAGCAGCAGCTCTGCCCAGAGTGTTGTTGGGCAGCATACCCTCAACAGCAATGGTCATTGCTCTGTCAGACTGCTCAGCCATGAGCTTGTCGTACTTGATCTCTTTAAGGCCGCCTATCCAGCCTGTGTGCCACCTGTAAGCCTTCTGCTCCAGTTTTTTGCCTGTGAGCACTGCCTTGTCAGTGTTGATGATGATAACGTGATCTCCGCAATCTGCGTGAGGTGCATAAGTTGGCTTATGCTTGCCGCAGAGAATGTGAGCTGCCTTAGCTGCAACTCTGCCGAGGGACTGACCCTCTGCGTCGAGAATATACCATGTGCGGTTAATGTCCGCTGCCTTAGGCATATAAGTTGACATATTATTTCCTCCTTTTAGATGTAAGAGGTCAGAGGTAAGTTGTAAGAGCCTCAGACCGTTAATTAGCCCTTAAAAGCCCGTTCACACACCGAAACACCGCTTTCTCGGGACTCGCAACATTAGCTATTATACACTATTATCCAAGGCTTGTCAATAGTTAAAATCCCGAATTTTTAATTTATACCCCACATTCTCTTTAATTCTCTGCGTTTTCCTTTATTTCTCTCGATTTCTTGAAAGTCATTTTAATTTTTGTGAGCTGAGTTTTGTGGGTATGATTACATTTTAAAAATAACAGGAGTATCTATTCTACGATACTCCTGTTATCATGTTGCCCTGAATTTAGCAGTACATTTAACCGTGTCATTTGTGATGTCTCGAAACCATATATCCGTTTTCGTCAAATTTGATTTTACTCAGGTCTCTAATTGCCGGGCTCAATCTTAATCCTTCCTTGCGTAACTGTTTATCAACTTCATTCCACAATTCAGTTAAGTTGAAGTCTCTCGGTATTGGAGTACCATCTAACCTTTTTCTTGTTCCGGCAAATAATCTAAACAAATCATATGACCTTGCTGTATTTGTGTTTTTAAAATAATAATTAAAATCTTCTTCGGCTTTTCTATTGCTGCGAGATTCCATTCCACCCCCAGACAGCCAGACCTATAAGACTTCCGAATAATCCAAATAATTCACCCATTGTACCATCTTCTAAAAGTCAAGCTGTTTAAAAAATATATGCATTTTCCTACATTGCAAATAAATACATCTTTGAATATCTGCATAGCTCCTATATAATATGTATAAACTTATATATATTCAGGTGATTTGCTATGTCGGGAAAAATAATCATTACTTTGGACGATTACAGAAAAAGCAGGAATATATCAAAATATAAAATATGCCGTGCCTGCAATTTGCAGCAGACACAGCTCAACTCATATTGCAATAACAAGCTTTCAAGAGTAGACCTTGATGTGCTAACACGCATATGTGATTTTTTACAGTGTGACCTCTCGGACATTCTGAAATATATCCCTCCCGAGAAAGCAGCAGGTGACGACAATGTTTGAACGCATAAGAGCTCTCAGAGAAGAAAGCAAAAAGACTCAGAAGGAGGTCGCAGCATATTTATCCTGTGACCAGTCACTGTATTCAAAATACGAAAGGGGAGTCCGTGAAGTCCCTGTCGCAGTAATAATCGGACTTGCAAAGCTCTATGGCACCAGCACCGATCATATACTCGGTCTCACCGATGTTAAGACTCCCTACAAATAATTAACTGAAGATACCTATTGAAAATCTCTCGCCCATATGCTATAATAAAACCACACCCCATGCAGGCGCAGGGGCTCGATACAGTAAAAGAAAGGATATGATAACGTGAAAGAGAAGAAAGCAAAGGGTCTGGTCGTATTTATATTAGTATTGATCGTGGGAGCTATAGTGCTGTTTTCGAGCATGACGACCGTGCCCTCGGGACATACGGGAGTGGTCGTAAGGCTGGGCAAGGTAACGGGCAGTACATACGGCGACGGTCTGCACTTTAAAGCGCCTTTCATCGTTAAGGTGGTCAAGATGAACAATCAGGTGCAGAAGGAGGAGGTAGAGTGCAATGCGGTCTCTAAGGACCTGCAAACTGTATCCACCGTTATCGCCGTCAACTATCACCTGGCTGCCGACAGCTCTGCCGATATGTATAAAAACGTGGGCGAGGGCTATATGGATAAGATACTTCTCCCTGCCGTGCAGGAGAGCACCAAGGCTATAATGGCTAACTACAGAGCCGAGGGTCTGATCACCCAGAGAGGTACTGTTTCTGTGGAGATCGAGGAGCTTATACAGAGCAAGGTGCAGAACTACGGCATACTCATAGACAGCCTTAATATCACTAATTTTGAGTTCTCAGCCGAGTTTGACGCCGCTATCGAGGCTAAGCAGGTGGCTGAGCAGAACAAGCTTAAAGCTGAGACCGAGAAGGAGCAGAAGGTCATCGAAGCCGAGGCAGCTGCCAGCGAAAAGACCATAGCAGCCCAGGCAGAGGCAGACGCCGCCAAGCTCAAAGCAGAGGGCGAAGCGGAAGCTATAAAGCTTAAAGCCGACGCCGAAGCAGAAGCCAACGAAAAGATCGCCAAGTCCCTGACCACAGAGGTGCTCAACAACAAGGCGATAGAAAAGTGGAACGGCGAATACCCCGACGTTGTAGCAGGCGACGGCGCCGAAATGCTGATAGACGCAACAGGTAAAACTGCCGCAGCAGCTGAATGATAACGCTTTATTAGACAAAAAGGCACTTTGTTATTATGACAAGGTGCCTTAACTTGTATTCTCTGATCTGCACGGCAAAAACAAAAAACCTCGCAAACGACCTGTTTACGAGGTTTATACGCGGATTGAGGGATTTGAACCCTCGCGCCAGTTTCCCGACCTACTCCCTTAGCAGGGGAGCCCCTTCACCACTTGGGTAAATCCGCAAATGCTGGTGTAAAAAAATATAAAACGGACAGGGTGGGATTCGAACCCACGGTACGTTGCCGTATCACCGGTTTTCAAGACCGGCTCCTTAAACCACTCGGACACCTGTCCATATAAGCTGGACTGCCGCCTTTGTATCTCAGCGACTTAATTATTTTATCACACTTTTGCAGTTTTGTCAATAGCTTTTTGCAAAAAAATCCACGGGGAGCAAAATTTTTTTCTCAAAACACTTGCAATTTGTAAAAAAGTATGTTATGATATATAGGTCAGATAATGGATATATGGTGCCGTTGTCTGAATTTGCGGAAAATGCGTTGAGTTCATATACATTCACATCAGGTCGGCTGTTGAGCCGCTCGGGTGCATATAAGGGGTGAAAATCATGTCAAAGATCGAGATAGGCGCAGGTATTTTGCTTGCTATCGTCAGCATAATCATCATTCTTGTGGTGCTGGTGCAGGAGTCGAAGGAGCAGGGTCTTACATCTGCTATCGGCGGCGGCTACAACGACTCTTTCTACGGAAAGAATACGGGCAACACCCGTGACGCCAAGCTCAACAGGCTCACAAGAAACAGTGCTATCATACTGTTTGTTGTAACGCTTGCAGTAAGCATAATCCACCAGGTGATGAAATAATTACAAGTGAGTTCAAGCCCTGCCCACCGCAGGGCTTGTATTTTTAGATGTGAAAAGTCTGAGACTGACGGTGAGGGAGAGCAGTATGCTTAAAAAATGTTCAGACCCGAATAAAATAAAACCGCTGTTTGAGGGGTTTGATGACTCGGTGCTCTACAGCTATTTTGAGGGGCTGTGCGGCAGCGGCTTTTGCGATAACGAGGATAAGCCCACGGTGGCGGTGGTTTGCGGCGATTTTTATTTCGTCAGCGGAGATATCAGCTTTGCCGAGGATATTTTTGCCATAGCAAAAGATAATAAAAATGTGGTGTTCATGCCTGCCACCGACGACTGGGTAAAGGCTTTGCTGAGGCTGGATAACAGGCTTGAAGTATCAGAGCGTTACAGAACATCGCCCCCTGACAGCGGCTTTGACAGGGCAGCTCTGGCTAAGCTCAGAGACAGGATAAACGAGTACAGCGAGTATGAGCTTGTTCCCCTTGACGAAAAGCTTTATCAGCAGTCGCTGGAAAGTGAGTGGTCGCAGGCTTTTGTTTTTAATTTCAAAAGCTGTGAGGACTACCAAAACAGGGGCTTCGGCTGTGCTGTTACCCACGGCGGCAGGCTTATATGCGCCGCTTCCACCTACTCGGTATACAGCAGGGGAGCTGAGGTGGAGATAGCCGCCCACCCCGACTACCGCAGACAGGGGCTGGCGACCATAGCAGGGGCGGCGTTTATTTTAGAATGTGTAAACAGAGGACTCCGCCCACACTGGGACGCAGCAAATGAGATATCGCTAAAGATAGCAAAAAAGCTGGGATTTGTTTTTAAGGAAAAATACAGCGTGGTAAAATTCAAAGAGTAAAAGAAAGGAAATTAAATGAAGCAGGACTATAAAAAAATGATATATAACAAGCTTAAAGCGTCGGGCAAAAAGCCTGTTACCTTTAAGCAGCTGGTAAAGACCTTTAAAAAAGGTAATTTTGATTTTGATAAATTCGCCAGAACGGTGGATAAAATGAAAGCCAAAGGTGAGATAACCGAGGGCAAATACGGCTTTACCCTGACGGACCCCAAAAAGCTCAAAAAGTGCGAGGTCGTAAGGCTGCACAAAAGCTTTGGCTTTGTTAAAAATGTTGATACGGGTGAGGAGATATTCATTCCCGGCAAAAGGCTGATGGGAGCTATGCCCAGGGATATAGTTATGGTAAAGCTCACCGAGAGCAGGGGAGAGTCACCCGAGGGCGAGGTCGTATCTATCGCTGAGGAAAATTTCAATAAATTCACGGGGGAGATAGTCAGCGAGTTCGGTGAGCTGAAAATAATGCCCGATGTTATATCGAAGTATGCCCTCAGCTTTGAAAACCCAATGGGGCTGGAGCTTAACGAGGGCGACAAAGCCATTGCTGTCATCACCGAAAGGGGAGAGCGCCACAGTGAGCATAAGTGTGAGATAGTATCCTGCCTTGGCAGCTCACTGAGAGCGGCGGTATGCGCCCTGGGTATACTGGAGGTAAACGGTCTTACCCCCGTGTTCCCCTCTGAGGTGATATATGAAGCCAAGACCCTTTCGGACGGCAGGATAAGGGCTGAGGATACCGAGGGCAGGCTGGACCTGAGTGACAAGCCCATTTTCACCATAGACGGCGCTGATACCAAGGATATAGACGACGCCGTGTCGGTGGAGAGGACAGATAAGGGCTATATACTGGGCGTCCACATTGCCGATGTATCACACTATGTGAAGCCTAAGTCCGCCCTTGATAACGAGGCTTTTAAAAGGGGCACCAGCGTTTATTACGCAAACCGTGTGATACCCATGCTGCCAAAGGAGCTTTCAAACGGCATATGCTCACTTAATCCCGAGGAGGACAGGCTTGCTTTCTCATGCCTGTGCGAGCTTGATAAACAGGGTAATATTTTGGACTATAAATTTGCAAAGAGCGTTATACGTTCCAGAGTAAAGGGCGTGTATTCGGAGATTAACGATATCTATGACGGCTATACCTCAAGGGACATTGCCAAAAAATATGCCGAGGTAGCAGACTGCCTGCCACTAATGAAGGAGCTGGCGGAGATACTGAAGCGCAAAAGACGTTCAAGAGGTGCGCCCGAGCTTGAGACCTCGGAGAGCGCACTTATCATAAACGAGCAGGATATATGCGTTGATGTTGTGCCAAGAACAAGGGGCTTTAGTCAGGAGATGATAGAGGACTTTATGCTGACCGCCAACGAGTGCGCCGCAAGGTTCGGCACCGAAAACGGTCTGCCCTTTGTTTACAGAGTTCACCAGCCGCCCTCTGCCGAGAAGGTGGAAGGCTTGAAGGAGCTGCTGGCAGGGCTCAACATACAGTATGTTCTGGGCGACGACCCAAAGCCGAAAAATATGGACGATATTCTCAAACTGTCCAAAAATACGGACGCTGAAAGAATAGTGAACAACGCCGTGCTCAGAAGTATGTCAAAGGCGAAGTATGATACCGAGCCGATAGGTCACTACGGTCTGGTGCTTGATGATTACGCACATTTCACCTCTCCCATAAGGCGCTATCCCGACCTTGCTATCCACAGGATAATGTCCGCTTTTTTGGACGGTTCGACAGCAGAGGAATGCCGCACAAGGTTCAACAAATTTGCCTATGCCGCCGCCGACCAGTCCTCGGCAACAGAGCTGACAGCCATGCAGACAGAGCGTGACTGTGAGGACAGATACAAGGCTGAGTTCATGCTGTCCAAGGTGGGCGAGGTATTCGAGGGAGTTATAACCTCGGTGACAGATTTCGGAATGTTCATTGAGCTTGAAAACACCTGCGAGGGTCTTTTGCACATAGACCAGCTTGACGAAGGCTACTACGAGTCGGACGGAATGACCTACCTTAAAAATTTCAGCAGCGGCGATGAATACAGAGTAGGTCAGCGCATAAAAGTAAAGGTCATGGGCGCAAATGTAAACTCGGGCAAGGTAGACTTTGAACCTGCGGAGGAATACATTTATTCAAATCTATAATGTGCTCGCCGCACGGGGTAATTCCCCCGCCTATGCCTCTAGAAGCAAGAAGCAAGAGGCAAGAAGCAAGAGTCCTCTTTTCAGACTT
>CALCRR010000369.1 GCA_937894495.1 uncultured Ruminococcus sp.
CGGACAATGTTGATCCGCTTCGCACTCCGCAAAACATCACCTTCGTGCGTCAGCCGATAGGCGAAGCATACGACCAGCTTTTTGTTGAATCCACCGAACGTTACAATGCCAAACAGAAGCGTAACGATCGCAAGGTTCACGGGAGCTACTACGAACACCTTTTTGGTGTGAAGCCCTGTAACACTGTCCGCACCGCTGCCGACAAACGCAAGAGCTTTTATGAGGACGTTGTTCAGATCGGCAAGATGGAAGATTCGGGTTACGGCACTGAGGATTTTCAGCTTGTGGCTGACTGCCTGAAAGAGTACATGGAAGGATTCCAGGATCGCAATCCGAACTTCTACGTTTTTAATGCCGTCCTGCACATGGACGAAGCCACGCCACACCTGCACATCGACTACATTCCCGTCGGTCATTACAAGCGAGGACAGGACACACAGAACGGCATCGCCCAGGCTCTGAAAGAAATGGGGTACGGCGAGGGAAAAATGGCTATTGCCCGTTGGCGAGCTGCCGAGGTCGAAGTGCTGAACGCTATCTGCCTTGAACATGGTATCAAGCCTCTTGCTCCCGAAAAGGCGAGAGGGACATTGGAGATACCTGAGTATAAAGTGAAGCGCAGGCAGGCTGATGAGCTGGCGGTGCAGAATGCTCAGGCAGAAGCGGAGCTTTCTGAAAAACGCTCGGAGAGCGAAAAGCTCGATCAGCAGATAGAAGAAAAGTCGGCTCAGGTCAAGGCAATACTCAACTACATTCCTGACTATGAAAAAGAGTTTCAGGTCGAGGACGAGTGTGAGCAGCTTTGCAGAGAATTAACAAGTCTGCTTGGTGGAAAGCTGTCTATCATGAAGCATTCGGACGAGATCATCTCAAAAGCACAGCGCCTGAGCAAGATCATGAAGAAGCTCAGCAACAGCACTCACAAATCCGGCGATACAGTATACGCCCTCCGTGAACGGCTTGACAGAAGCCTGAAAGAAACGGAAGATGTGCGTCAGCGCCTGAAACAGACTTCGGGAGAATGCTCGGAGCTTCGCCGTGATGTTTCTTCTCTGCAAGCTGAGGTCGATGACCTGACAGAGTTCGTGAGCCTGCTGAAACGCTTAGAGCCGCAGAAGTATGCTGAGGTCAAGCAGGCACAGGAGTATGTTCACAGTCAGCGTGAACAGGAAACACAGCAGCAGTCCGCCATCAGAAAAAAGAAATCGTGGGGACTGGAATAACATATAAACAAGATAGAAAGCAGGGGAAGTACCTGCTATGAGGAGAACAAAATGAATAATAAGACTTTGCAGGAGATGAACGATGCCTACAAGGACTGCCCCGTAAGAACTGCGGAGTACACCATCGCCGGAAAGAAATATACCGTCAAGAGCCACTTTGTAGGTGAGAAATCGCTTGATGATACGCTCTACCGAATTGCATTTCAGAAAGCCATGGACGAGGTTTTGACAACGGCATAAATTTAAGGAAAGTTACGAAAAAGGGCTTGCCAAATTCGGCATTATGCGCTATAATAGTAATGTCGAATTTGGCTGCTTTGTTTGATAAGCAGACAGTCCAAATCTTTGATTTGGTGCTGGTCGCTGATACACAGGAAAGGAGTTATTATGGCAAAGCAGACCATAGAATATAAAGTTGGGATATATCTTCGCTTGTCGCAGGAAGATATGCGCTCGGGAGAAAGCCTGTCGATCGAACATCAGCGTGAGATCGTGACGAAATTTGTTTCAGAGCAAGGGTGGACGATCGTGGACGAGTACGCAGACGATGGCTATTCAGGGACTGACTTCTCAAGACCGAACGTGCAAAGACTTCTTGATGATGCACAGGTCGGGAAGATCAATGTGATCGTTTGCAAGGATCTAAGCCGCTTCGGACGCAATTACATCGAGGTAGGCCGCTACATCGACTACATTTTTCCAATGTATAACATTCGCTTTATTGCCCTTGGTGACGGCATTGACACGGCTGACAGGGGCAGCAATGCTATGGAGATGATGCCTATCATCAATATGTTCAACGAATGGCACGCAAGTTCAACAAGCAAGAAGATACGTGCAGTTATGGAATCGAATGCAAAACAAGGCAAGTATAAATGCACTTACTGTGCTTACGGTTATACCAAAGCTGACGATGAGAAAAATACACCGATCATTGACCCCGAAGCGGCAGAAATCGTCAAGCGTGTCTTCACCATGAGGTCGCAGGGTATGTCACCTCGCAAGATCTCCGATGTGCTGAACGGCGAGGGAGTGCCGATTCCGTCCGACTATTACTACGCAAAAATCGGGAAAGTGAATCCGAGGAACACACGGCATTTGTGGAGCCAGAGTACCGTATTGCCTATTTTGCGAAACCCCATTTATATCGGGCATATGGCGATGATGCGGCGAACTACGGTCTCGTACAAAAACCATAAAACGATCCGCAAACCCGAGGACGACTGGATCGTGGTAGAAAACAATCACGAGCCGATCATTTCGCAGGAGTTGTGGGATAAGGTGCGTGAGGTCGAACAATCGGTAAGCAGGGGCAAGCGGTGCAGTGACGGAGAACTAAGACCGCTCTCAGGTTTAA
>CALCRR010000370.1 GCA_937894495.1 uncultured Ruminococcus sp.
CGCCCACAGGCTTATGGCTATACCTCCCTTTGCTGTATCGTCCATTTTCATTTTTTTGACCTCCTATAACCTTTCAAATTCGTCCAGATGTTCAGAATAGTATTCCGACAAGCATCTGCTTATTTTTCTGACAGCTCTTTCTCTGAACTCAGCAAGCTCGCTGTCAGTGATCCGCCTGCTGCTTATCTTCCTCTTTGTAGTTGATCTTGCTCTTTCAAGGGTAGCTTCGTCAAGCTCTTCAAGAGGGTGATACACCTCGCCGTCAAGAGATATCATATTTAATACCCTTATCTTGCGGTTCTTTTTTCCTGCCATAAATAACACCTCCATGTGTTTTATCTACTGTTTTATAACACGGTTACATTATATCATTAATTATGTTACTTGTCAATAGTTTAATCTCAAAATTAATGATAGTATATGTAAAAATTATGTTACTATCATTGTGGATTATATACAAAATAATGATATTTTATATCTTGTATGGTTTTTATATATTGACAACTAACATAATTTGTGATACTATAGGTTAAAGAGGTGGTGTCAATGAAAAACAATATTAAATTGGCTAGAGAAGCCAAATGCTTAACGCAAAAAGAATGTGCTGATTATTTTAATGTCACGCTAAGAGCATGGCAAACTTATGAACAAGGTATAAGCGAGCCAAAAAATGAGTTGCTATGCAAAATAGCCGATATGTTTAATGTTTCCACTGACTACCTATTAGGACGAAGTGAGAAGCAAAACGATCCATTTGCCGTATATGATCTTACGAACGATGAAAGAAGTTTTTTTAATAATTTCTTAGAACAAGATCATTTTAAGCGCCAAGCTATAATTCAGACACTCAAGGTCATCTGTGATAAGATAACTATAAAAGTTACAGATGATGACGGCAAAGAAGCGGAAGCTGTAATTTATATGTTTGACAAAGATTGATACGCTAAGCCCTTATCGTTAACGGTCAGGGCTTTTCTTTTTGCATTCTTCGGACATATCGATTATAACGCCTTTGACCTTCGGGTCACTGAAAAAACTGTTTTCTTTGAACTTGACATCTACTTTATCACCTTTTTCTGACTTAAACGAAAATCCCTCTCTCCATATCCGACTTTCTTTTTTTATTATCTGTATCTCCATAAATAACACCTCCGCTTTATCATATGTTATTCTCAGATTGTCCTATAACGAATAACCTCGATGAGCTTATCCACCTGCTCCTCTGTAGGGTCTACTCCCTCTATAGTATCGAAGTACCCGTACAGTTCATGCGGTCGGTTGAATACGTAGTCATTAAGGATATCCACTGCCACATCGTCGCAGCTGTCCCAGTCTATTACTGCGTTTTCAAGATCTCTGGGGTCGTAGGCTTCAGGGTCTATCCCGTGAGCATCACACCAGCTGCAGCCCACAGCCTCACAGTATGCATTGATATCAGCCACATTAAAGCCTGCTGCCGTCAGTAGGTCGGTCGTTGTTTTCATTTGGTTGTCACTTCTCTTTCGGTCATGCTCCTCTCCCTTATCCAGTCCAGGAGCAGATTTTCATAGATCTCATACACCCACTCGGTCATTTTTATCGCCACGCCAAAGCGGTCTCCTATTGCTTGCCTTATCCACTCTCTTACCTTGCATTTATCCGCTCTGAGAAAGTCGTGCGCTTTCATGTAGCTTTCTGCTTCTCTCATAAAAGGCGCATTTGTAAGTTGAATGTTCGTAATCATGGTCATTTACCCCTCATTTGCCCCACCGCTTGCTGCGAGGGTCATTCTGTTTCCGTTGCCGGTTCTGCTTCGTTACTCTCGAATAGATATTCAAGTTCAAACTTGGGAAGTAATCTGCTTTTGATTTTGAATGCTTCATCAATAGCAAATCTGCCTACTGTTATCTTATTTCGGAAAGTAGCTTCTGCCATATTAATAGCAGCTGCTGCCGATCTCCAAGATATTTTATTAGCACCAAGCTCCTTATCAAGATTAGCGTACATATATTCACCTTCTTTCGATTTACGCTTATCATCTACGCATTTGCATATCCGATGATATAATTATATGCGCAAATGCCTATATTGTCAAGCTTTTTTATACGCATTTGCGCAAAATCAGCACATTTCACAAATTTCAACATTAAAATTTGTCTATTAACGAGAATTTGCGCAAATGCGTATTATTTTATTGACTACAATTAGAAAATATGCTAAAATGAGTATAAAGGAAGGAGGTGTTTCCAATGGGTATTGGGAAAACGTTATCTGCTATCTTAAATGAAAAGGGTACAAATCCAAATGAGCTTGCAGAAAAAACTAAAATAGCACCGACCACAATTTACAGTATTATCAAACGGGATAATACCAAAGTTGACATTGAAGTCTTGATTAAAATATGCAGGGCTTTAAATGTAGATGTTGAAAGATTTTATCAAGAATACATGACAGAATCAGAAATAAAAGCAAGGCAACCGAATAAACTGAAATATGATGAACAAAGGTTACTTGCTCTGTTTAGGGAACTTGATGAAGTGCAGCGTAATATGATATTAGAACGTGCGCAAACCCTTGTTGATTTGAATAACGAATACAAGCAAGAAGGAAGCGGATAAAAATACATATGATTGAATAAAAGGAGTAATTAGTTATGAATACTAAATATGACTATGAGAATAAGATTAAGCAACTCTCTTCGATTGCTATCTCTCTTTTTGTGGTCGCTGTTTTTCTATTGCCTGTATGCTATATTACCGGATGGTTTTCAAAGAGTGCTGAAATCTTTTTTATTATATTAATTGTTTCTATGGTAGTTATAGGTATTGCTCTCTTATTCAGAGAGTCAGCATACAAAAAGGAATTAGAACTATTTGAAGTCAAGGAACTGCAGCGGATAAACACTATGAGGATAGAACAAGAGGAAAGAAAAGCAAGAGAGCGAACAGAGTTAATAAACCTACTTAATAATATTCCAAAAGCAGATATAGACATTTCGGATAATAAAATTAAGAATAACGCTGTCAAAGATATGGGAGAAATAAAATACTCACGTCCACGTAACGGACAGCCGTTAAGTAAATATTCAAGTTTTGTAGTGGTGGATATTGAAACCACAGGTATTAAAGTCACGGAGAAAATAGTTGAGATATCTGCCATTCGTTATGATGGATTTAAACCGATTTCAGCTTTCACAACTCTTTTAGATCCTGAAAAACCCATTCCGCCCGAAGCCTCAAAGATTAATAATATCACAGATGACATGGTTGATGGCAAACCGACCTTTAAATCTATAATCCCATCGCTTGAAAGATTTATAGGAAATTCTAATCTTGTAGGACAAAATCTAATGTTTGATTTGAAATTTTTATATAAGTACGGTTATGATTTTACCTGTGTTGACAGAAAATATTATGATACCTTAGATATAGCAAAATCTAAATTAACAAAGTACGACTATAGAAAAGATAATGATCCTGACTATTATTACGATGTGGATGACTATAAACTCAGTACATTATGCGAATACTATAATGTACATCAAATAAATGCACACAGAGCTTTAGGCGACTGTTTAGCTACGGCTCAAGTCTTTGAAAGAATGCTGAGACAAGAATATAATTTAAAAAGATAATGAAACATATATAACATAGGATAAGGCAAGCAATAGGAGACCGCTTTGAAACAATCAAAGGAGGTAAATTATTATGAGAAAATACAAGTATATTGTGCTGAACGAATACGAT
>CALCRR010000371.1 GCA_937894495.1 uncultured Ruminococcus sp.
GGTGAATATGTGTCACAGGAAGAATATTTCCGCTTTAACCGTAAGCTGGCGTTCCACACGGCTCCGACGCTAATGGGGATAAAGTGTGCAAGTCTTGTTTCGCTATCGCGCACGGAGTTCGATACAGGAGTTCATCTCCGTATATTCAACCACCGCACAGCCGAGAGAGGGCTGAAAATACGCATATTGCATTTCTGTGAAACGCGGTGCGTGATGCTTGTTCACAATGAAAAGAAGCTGAGCATAAGACTGTGCGAGAAAGAAACTGCGGATATGCTCAAAGCGGAGGGATATGATACCGACAGCAGACTTGAAGTGATGCTCACACGGCTATCCGAACGAATGGGACACTGCACATTCCCACATGAGATCGGACTTTTCCTCGATTATCCTACTGAGGATGTGAAGGGCTTCATTGCCAACAATGGCGAGAATTATAAACTCTGCGGCTGTTGGAAAGTCTATGGCTCCGAGGAGCGTGCAAAGCGGACATTCGCAAATTACGAAAGGTGCAGAAGATTTCTGTGCAATAAAATAAACGAGGGCTGCGATATTTACCGTGCTCTCAGAATATCTTAAAATCAGGAGGTCGTTTATTATGGCGGCAGCAGTTATTTATTGGAGCGGCACAGGCAACACAGAGGCAATGGCTAAGGCAGTTGCCGAGGGCGCAGGCGTTGAGGCAGTAACAGTATCTGAGTTCAGCGGCGATGTGGCAGAGTATGACGCACTGGCACTGGGCTGCCCTGCAATGGGCGCTGAGGAGCTGGAGGAGAGCGAGTTCGAGCCTTTCTTCGCAGGTATCGAGGGCAAGATAAGCGGCAAGAAGATAGCAATTTTCGGCTCCTACGACTGGGGCGACGGCGAGTGGATGAGACTGTGGGCTGACAGAGTAAAGGCAGCAGGCGCAGAGGTTGTAGGCGGCGAGGGTCTTATCGCCAACAACACTCCCGATGATGACGCTCTTGCAAAGTGCAAGGCTCTGGGCGAGCAGGTAAAATAAGGGCTGACTGAATAAGTATCAACAAAGGCACTTCTGCTGTATCTTTGCAGAAGTGCCTGTTTTTTGCTTTGTAAAACGTCCGCCAGACAAACAGCGAGGGGGGCATTTATATCATCACCGCAGGCGGTAACTGTTCACTTCTCGCTGATAACGCACCTTACCGTCACCCTGCTGTAGCCGCTCCAGGTGCAGGTGAACAGGGTCAGGTCCCAGTCCTTGGCTGCGCCCCTGTACATCATGGGGGTGTCGCCGCCTGAGATCAGCTCGCTGTAGCTCACCTCATACTCAAACTCCCTGCCCTTCATATCGGTGAAGATAACAGGGTCGCCGCTGCCCAGATTTTGCAGCTTGTCAAAAAATCCCTTGTAGTTGTGTCCGCAGATTATCAGGTCACGGGATATCCTTGCGCCGTCGTAGCGGCAGGGGGCTATGTTCATATCGGCATAGCTCCAGCTTTTTATAACGGGGAATTTCTGGTCTAGGGTAGGCAGGGTTATAACGCCTATGTAATACCTGCCGTCCAGCTCAAAGCCCTCATCTTCGGCGGTTTCGGTGAGCTCGCCGCTGTCGGTCTTATCCTTTTCGGTAAGGTCGTAGCCCTCCTGGGAGAACACATCAAAGGGCGAGGTCTCCGCAGGCTGGTCGGGTATCTCCTGCTCCAGTCTAACAAGCACCTTATCCATCGTATCTCTGCTCTGCCCCTCATGATAGTAATTATACACAGCAAGGAGCAATGCCGCTGCTAACAGCATTGCTCCCATTACTATCAGAATGCGTCCCGTAATGGTTTTCGCCTTCATTTACTCACGCTTTCCTGTGGTTCATAGGTTTTATTTCTTCCTGCTTACTCTCACGCCTGCTGCAACAAGTATCAGCCCTGCGCCGCCCATAACGGGTACGGGCCACCAGAGTGAGCCTGTCTGGGGCAGCGGTGTGTCAGGAGTTGAGGACGTCTCTGTCTTTGACTCCTCAGTGGAAGTCTTTGAGCTTTCGTCCTTGCCGATACCTGTATCGGGGGTGCTGTCGGTCTTGCTCTCAGAGGGGGTGTCGGGAGTGCTCTCAGGCTTGCTCTCGTTATTATCGCCGCCGCCCTCGGTTATGGAGTAAGTGTTTTCTATCTGGTAGAGCGTCTCATTAGCTCTGTAAACCACGGTGTAGTCCTGGGCTATCTCGATCTCCTTGACTCTCCACTCGTGCTCCGAGTTGCCCTGCCAGTAATACTCCCAGCTGTTCGACTCATCAAGGGTCACAGTTTCGCTGAGCTCGCCGTCCTCATATATCTCCACCTTTACAGCCTCGGGTCTTGCGTACTCGAACTGCTCTAAGATATCCCACTCTTTCTTGACGCCGTACTCCGCAGGGTTCTCCTGCGGCAGCTTTGTAAGCGAGAACTTGGGGTGGATATCAATGCTGCCGCCGCTGATATCATCATCGGTGAACTCCACCAGCATAGGTGAGGGTATGACCCAGCTGCCGTTTTCGATGAACCTTTTGCCTGTTATGAGATACAGACCGCTCTCGGCGCCCTCGATGGTGACGCTGCCGCTGTCGTCGGTAACGCCCTTTCCCACAGGGGTGAGCTTATCCAGCACCGCATAGTTTTCAAGGGTATTGGCAGCGTCCTGCATAGCCGCAGAGTCGCTTATTTTTTTGAGCGATACAGGGTAATCCTCAAACACCCCTGTCAGCTCGAACTCGCCCTCGCTGTTTTTAACGGCAGCCTTATAAACGCTAAACTCCACACCGCTTACGGTGCTTTCATCAGACGAACAGATTATATTTACAGCCGCGCCCTCGGCATAGGCGGTTAGCGCCGCATTCATATTCAAGCCTGCCAGCATTGCTGCCGCACACATAAATGCGCAGCCTGCACGTTTTATCATATGTCTGTTGATCTTCATATGACGTTTCCCCTTTTCAAATCGTTAAACATTTTATTTTGGATATTTTATACAAATAAACTGCTGATAGTAGTAATATTCTTTTATATTATAACATTATTGCAGCGCTTTGTCAATGGCAAATATGAAAATTTCCACTGAAATCAATTTTTGATGTCCTTAGAGACAAGCGGCAAGACCACGGTAAGCCTGCGGCGAATTTAAAATCATGTCCCTTTGCAGACACATTTTTCTTGCTTCCTGAGATCAGTGCAGCGATATCACCTTATATCCCTTTTTCTCAATGGCTGCGGTCATCTCGTCGGGGTGTGAGAGGGGCTTGTTCAGAGTTATGACTGCTGTGCCCTTTTCAAAGCTGGCGGCGGCTTCATCTACCTCGTCGAAGGCTTCCAGCACTTTTTTTACGGTGGCTTCGCAGTGGGGGCACATCATGCCCTCTATCTCAAAGGTATAGGTCTGACCGCCAAGGTCGATGTCCTCCAGCTTTTCAACTGCGTCCCCGGGCTTTTTATCGTGAGAGGGGTCATAGAGCTTCACCAGATTGAGCCTTAACGCATTTGTCACCACGCAGAAGCTTGAAAGGCTCATGGCCGCCGCGCCGAGCATGGGATTGAGCGCCAGTCCGAACGAAGCATAGAAGGCACCTGCCGCCACGGGAATCAAGGCGACATTGTAGAAAAATGCCCAGAACAGATTTTCGTGGATGGTACGCAACGTTGCGCGACTTAAGCGAATTGCATGCACCACATCGGTAAGGCGGCTGTGCATGAGCACAATATCGGCAGCGTCAAGCGCAACATCGGTGCCCGCGCCAATGGCAATGCCAGTATCTGCCTGAGTAAGCGCCGGCGCGTCGTTTATGCCGTCGCCGACCATAGCAACAGCGCCAAACTGCGCCTTGAGTCGCTTTATTGCGCTTTCCTTGCCTGCAGGAAGCACGCCGGCAATCACGTCGTCCACGCCTGCCTGTGCGGCAATGGCGCGTGCGGTGCGTTCGTTGTCGCCAGAGAGCATAACCGTGCGTATGCCGAGCGCACGGAGTGCAGAAATCGCTACAGCGCTGTCTTCTTTTATGACGTCTGCAACGCCAATCACGCCGAGTACGTGGGCTACTGCTGGCTCTACGTCGGCGGCACGGTCAGAAGCAGCGCCTGCGACGGCGCAAGACGCAAACAAAAGCGGCGTCTTCCCC
>CALCRR010000372.1 GCA_937894495.1 uncultured Ruminococcus sp.
CCTTCCGTACACGTTCACGGAGGACATAACCCTTATCATTTATATTATACCGAAATATAGCTGTTTTGCTATCATATAAAATCCGTTCTGCCATTTTGAGCGGAGGCAGTTTATAACCCATGATCCTACAAAGCAATAAACTACATAATAAACGTTTTTATCATTCAAAGTTTACCAATATTATCCTCAATACCGCAATATCGACTATACATACCGCAACTTTTCGTTTAGTGGGAGTGCCGCAATCGGCACACCCGACGGGAAACTCATTTTCTGTCGGGTGTAATTTTTTTATTTCAAAGCATTTTCACAGCACCATGCAAAGCCTTTTTAACATAATATTGCTCAAAAATATGGACAACGCTCTTCACTAAAGGAGGGTGTTGTCCTTTGTTTTTTGTTGTAAAATGTAAACTTTTTGTATTTGTAATAAATCTAAATAGTTTACAAATCAATATATTGAAAAACTCAAAACATAAATACCATATATGGTACAGCCTTGAAAAACCCGACTTTTATGAAAACAAATTATCTCATATAGTACCCGCAGAGTTAAAAATGATGACTGGAGCATAACTTGCTCACTTCATCAGAATAAAACTCAAAGACCTTGTTAAAAATAAAAATAAGGAGACGGTACGATCATGAAAATTGACTACAGAAAATTCGGAAGAAAAAAATTAGCTTCAATATGGCTGACAAACGAAGAACAGCAAAAAGAAACTGCCCGTGTTAAAGCATTACCGAAAAGCTTTCGCAGGAGGGCTACATTACTGTCATATATCGCTCTGGCAGAAAAGACCTTGAGACCTATACAAAAGGGCTGTTAAGGCAAAATCTTTCAACAACTTAAACCACATAAAAAAGTGAGCAAAGGTTTACCCCGGTCTTGATGCAGACCGGGGTTTTTGTTAGGATAAACTTGTTTTTAAAGGCTTGAAAATCGGATGTATTATGAGTTTTTCTTTCCCCCTTGACAATCACCTGTGAATATGGTACAATATTGTAAAGAAGATAAAACAATATTATTACACCATTTACATTAAAGTGAGCGTGATAAAATGACAGAGAAACTGAAAATTGCAGGCTATACCCGAATATCCGTGGATATTGAGCAGGATAGAGATAACACCTCTATCGAGAACCAGAAGTCTATCATAAGGGATTATGTCAGCAGAATATTTCCGGAAAGTGACCTTGACCTGTATGAGGACAGAGACCGTTCGGGCTACACATTTGAGCAGCGGGAGGGCTATCAGCTTCTTCGACCGAAGCTGATGGGGCTGGAGTATGATATACTCATCGTCAAGGACTTCTCCCGTTTCAGCCGACGCAACAGCAAGGGACTCGTGGAGCTTGAGGATATCCGTGATGCAGGTGTGAGGATCATCTCAATAGGTGACAATATCGACTACCCGACGCATGATGACTGGCAGCGGATACAGATGCTGTTTCTGTTCAATGAGCTGCCCGTTACCGATGCTTCACGCAAGGTAAAATCGGTCATCAAGCGCCGTCAGGAGGAGGGCAGGTGGATATGCTCGGTACCCTACGGCTATGTGATGACCAACAGTAAGGCGATGAAGTTTGAGGTAAGCGAACCCGAGGCGAATGTGGTGCGTGAGATATTCAGGCTTTACAATGAGGGCTGGGGTTATAAAAGGATCGCTAATCATCTGACCGAACAGCATATCCCTACGCCGAGAATGGCCGAGAAAGCCCGCAAGGAGGCAAACGGTGAGGAATGTAAGCTAAAGGTGCGCCCCGAGTGGAGCATACAGACTGTCAGTGAAATTCTTTCCAATGATTTTTATATCGGCACGCTCCGTCAGCACAAGTACAAGCGCAAAAAGATAAATGGTGCTGACGAAAAGCTCCTTGAGACCGACCACCTTGTGTTCGAGAACAACCATGAAGCTATCGTCGAGCCGCTGGTTTTCGCACAGGTGCAGGAGGCACTGAAAATGCGCTCGGGCAAGGGCTACAACGGCGTGAAAAAGTATGAGACCAGCTATTCGGGCTACCTGTTCTGCGGCGACTGCGGTGCGCCAATGTTTAGCATGAGCAGAGCAGACCTTGCGCCCGCCTACCGCTGCGGCACATATCACCGCTACGGAACGGGCAAATGCAGCTCGCACCACACAAGGGTCGATATGCTCGACTTTATCCTGAAAGAATACATCAGAAAAGTCAGGGACAATTCCCAAAGCATGATAGAGCAGCTGCAAACCGCTATCGCAAACGAGCAGGAGGAAACGAGGGCGAGCAAAAACGTCCTCGAAACGCTTGAAGCGCAGATAGAGGACGCAAAGGCTGAAATAAAAGCGCTCACCCGCCAGAAGACCCGTGACCTGATGAAGCACCCCGACAGAGCCGATATTCTCGAGGAGGCTTATGATGAGCAGATAGACGACCTCACCATTCGCATCGAGGGGCTAAAGAATCAGATGAAGCTCTCGGCTGACAAGCACAATGCGGTGATCCAGGTGAACAGAGCCGCAAAAACAGTCTTTGAGGTGTTTGATAATATCCTGAATAAGGATAAGCTCTCAAAGCAGGATATCGGGCTTATCGTTGACAAAATAGTTATCTTCACCGACAGGATAGAGGTCCACCTCAAAGCCGACATCGACGAGCTTCTGAAAATAACTGCCGAGCCTTATGTCACCGATACGGAGGGAAATGCTGTAAATTTTAAGCAAGGCGCTAAGCTATCCATAACGTCACACATCGCCAAAATACGCAATTCAAAAGGTGATGAGCTTAGTGTCAATACTATCAGTGGCGGCGACCCGCTGGAGATCTACACCAACCCCGACGGCGAGGTGATCTTTAAAAAGTATTCGCCGATCAACGAGCTGTCTGACGGGGCGCTGCAGGCTGCCGAGGTCATATCAAAGCTGGGCGGTGCGCCTGCGGTGATATTTGATAAGGACCATGTTGTGGCTGTGTCGGGGCTTTCTAAAAAGGAGTATTCACAGCGCAGACTTTCACCTGCTTTGGAGGATATGCTGGAGAGCCGCAGGAGCTATGAGTACCAGAGCGGCAGCGAGGAGTTTCGTCCCGTTGAGGGGGTGCCTGCCCATGCGCTGGCAGTGTCGCCCATAATCTCAAACGGCGATATCTCGGGGGCGGTGGCTTTTATGGCTAGCGACGATAACGAGCACGTCACCGAGAACCAGACCATGCTCTGCAAGGCAGCCGCAATGTTTCTCGGCAAGCAGATAGAACAGTAAAAATAAAGAAGAAAGAATAATAAATAATAATGGTGTCCGCAAAACGAAAGTGTTTTGAGAATTACCGCCAAAGGCGATACCGCTGTTATTTAATATTTATTCTTTCTTCTTTTTTATTTTAAGGCGCTGCACTGATCAAAAGCAAAGGCACTTCTGCCTTAACAAAAGTGCCTTTAAAAAACTATTTTACTGCGCCTGCGCTACTGCTCTAGGGTAATAAGCTTTTTGGCGTATTTTATTGAGAGCATAGCGTCCTTTGAGTCGATACTGCTGTCGG
>CALCRR010000373.1 GCA_937894495.1 uncultured Ruminococcus sp.
AAGCGCAGGGTCAAGCCGGGCGCCAGACGGCTTGCAGGGTCTGGGGCAGCGCCCCGGCTCAAGGCACGAAAGCAGGTAAAAATGGGTCTATTTTCAAGGAACAAGAAAATAACCTCGGGCAGCAGTGAGAGGGAGATAAACGAGTATCTTTCGAGGCGGATAGCGGAGCTGGCTGAGATAAAGAAAACGGCGGCAGATGTAATAGCTACCGAGGTGCGGCAGCAGCGCAAGGTAGAGGAGTGCCAGGCGCAGATAGAGCGTTTTCAGGGGCTGGCGGAGAAGGCAGTGGCAGCAGGCAGCGAGGAGGACGCAAGGGTGTTCCTCAAACGCAAGTACGAGCTGGAGCAGCAGAAGGCAGCCTATGTGGAAAATCACCGAATAGCCGAGGAGAGCGCCGAGAAGATGAAGGCGACCCACAACGCAATGGTGAGGGAGATAAACGAGCTGCGCACAAGGCTGACCCTTTTGAAAAGCCGTGAAGCCGCAGCCGACGCACAGCACACCTACTACAACAAGGGCATGGACACCGACACCGCCTTTGAGGAGTGGGAGAGCGCCCAGACGGTGAGAGAAGCCGAAGCCGAGGCGAAAAAGTACGCCTCGATGACCGATGATGACAGACTGTCGGAGGAGATAGAAGCGCTGTTTAAAAAATCTCAGGGCGAAGAAAGCGCCGACTAATTCAGTCCTCGCCGTCCTCGCCGGACGGGGTATTCCCTGCTAGTCGCTAGTTATTTAGAGAGCTAGTGGCTAGAAATTAACTATCAAACTTTGATAAGTTAACGGCACAGGACTATCCTAAAAAATGGTGTAACGGTGCGTTTTATCGCAATATTTGTAAATCGGCTTTCTGACAACCAGCGACCGGCATATATGCGGAGGTAGACCAATGAAAAAAATCATTTTTATGCTGACAGTTCTCACGCTTATTTTTAACCTCAGCTCTTGCGGAGCTAAGCTCAAAGGGGACTATGATGACCCCGAAGCGCTGATAGACGCCCACGAAGCTATCCACACCGAGTGGGAAAACAATGCAAGCTTTGATGACCTGGAGGGCAAGACCTTTGTGATCAAGGCTACAAGGGATCTCGATAAGAAGGACCCCTTGGGTGATGTTGAAAAATCCAAAGGCAAAGAGGGCTATAACTGGATGTGCAGTCCCTATTCGTCTCTTGAATCACAGGTCATAGTATGGCTGACCGAGGACCAGTGGAACCGCATAGAGTACAAAAAGGGCGATACCATGCTGCTGAAAACAGAACTTATTTTGCAGCGTGGTTCTAAAAACGGAGAAATAAGGCAGTATTATATCTTCGCTTACTGGGTAGAAGAATAAGGAGTTTAAAATGAACATTAATACAATACTCGCACAGGAATTTAATTTAAGGCAGGAGCAGGTGGATAACGCTGTGGCGCTTATCGACGATGATAAGACCATACCCTTTATCGCCAGATACCGCAAGGAGCAGACAGGGTCGCTGGACGACCAGGTGCTCAGGGAGCTTTTTGACAGGCTCACATACCTCAGAAATCTGGAGAAGCGCAAGGCTGAGGTGGTCAGCGCTGTCACCGAGCAGGAGAAAATGACCGACGAGCTGGCTGCGGCTATCGAAAACGCTGTTACGCTGGTGGAGGTGGAGGATATCTACCGCCCCTACAAGCCCAAGAGAAAGACCAGGGCTTCCGTCGCCAGAGACAAAGGGCTGGAGCCGCTGGCGCAGCTGCTGTTGGAGCAGAATGAGCAGACCGACCCCGAGGCTGAGGCTCTTAACTTTGTTAACGAGGAAAAGGGCGTGAACTCCCCCCAGGAGGCGCTGCAGGGCGCTATGGATATTATCGCCGAGGACGTTTCGGACAATGCGGAGCTCAGAAAAGAGCTGAGGGAGATGTGCGCCAAAAAGGGCAGTATCGTTTCGGCAGCTTCGGGGGAGGACGCTGACGAGGTATATAAAAACTATTTTGAGTACAGCGAAAACCTTTCAAAGACGGCAGGTCACAGGGTGCTGGCTCTTGACAGGGGCGAGAAAGAGGGCGCTTTAAAGGTCAGCATAAAGGTCCCCGAGGGCGAGGGTGAGGAGATATGCAAGGCTAAATTCGTCAAAAACCACAGCCGCTGCGGTGAGCTGGTGGCTAACGCCTGTGAGGACAGCTTCACAAGGCTCATCTTCCCCTCGGTGGAGAGGGAGATAAGGGCGGAGCTTTCGGCAAATGCCCATGAGGGCGCTATCAAGGTGTTTTCATCAAATCTCAGGCAGCTTTTAATGGCGCCCCCTGTTAAAAACACCGTCACGCTGGGACTCGACCCCGGGTATGCCCACGGCTGCAAGGCTGCGGTGGTGGACGAAACGGGCAAGGTGCTGGACACAGCGATCGTGTATCTCACACGCTCAAAGGGTGAGGCTGAGAGGGCTAAAAGGGTGGTAACTGACATGATAAACCGCCACGGCGTCACCACTATCTCCATCGGCAACGGCACCGCTTCGAGGGAGACCGAGCAGTTCACGGCGGAGCTTATCAGGGAGCTGCCCCGGAAGGTGAGCTACATGGTGGTGTCTGAGGCAGGGGCTTCGGTGTACTCGGCTTCAAAGCTGGCGGCTGAGGAATTTCCCGACTATGATGTTTCACTCAGGTCGGCGGTCTCCATAGCAAGGCGCTTGCAGGACCCGCTGGCGGAGCTTGTAAAGATAGACCCCAAGGCGATAGGCGTGGGGCAGTATCAGCACGATATGCCCAAGGCACGCATGGACGACGCTCTCAAAGGCGTGGTGGAGGACTGCGTAAACTCGGTGGGAGTTGATGTGAACACCGCTTCCTACTCACTGCTTTCCTACATATCGGGCATAAACTCGGCGGTGGCGAAAAACATTGTGCTCTACCGTGAAGAAAACGGCGCATTTACCGACCGCAAGCAGCTTTTAAAGGTGAAGAAGCTGGGAGCTAAGGCTTACGAGCAGTGCGCAGGCTTCCTGAGAGTACCCGAAGCTGCCGACCCCTTTGACAACACGGGCATTCACCCCGAGAGCTACACCGCAGCCAGGGCGCTGCTTGACAGGTGCAGTCTAACTGCTGCTGACATCGGCAATGCCGACAGGATAAGGGCAGGGGTGGAGAAAAACGACCTTGCGGCGCTTGCTAAAGAGCTTGGCACAGGTCTGCCCACCCTGACCGATATTGTTAAGGAGCTTGAAAAGCCGGGCAGAGACCCCCGTGACGAGCTGCCGCCCCCCCTTATGAGAAGCGGCGACGTTATGGAGCTGAAAGACCTGACCCCCGGTATGGAGCTTATGGGTACGGTGCGCAACGTCATAGACTTCGGCGCTTTTGTGGACATCGGCGTTCACGAGGACGGGCTGGTACACATATCCCAGCTGAGCTACAAGCACGTAGCACACCCCCTTGATGTGGTCAAGGTTGGCGAGGTGGTCAAGGTATGGGTGCTTGAGGTAGACGAGAAGCGTGGCAGGATATCCCTGACCATGAAGGACCCGAACAAGCCTGCCCCCAAGCCCGAAAGACGCCGCCAGCGCAGCAAAACCGACAAAAACCGCCGACCCGACCGCCCACTGAGCGAAACCCTGGGCAGCAGCCTTGGGGGGATACAAATTCGCAGAAGAGGGGCTAGATAATTCATAATGCATAATTCATAATTGTCCTCACCGGACGGGGTAATTCCCCCACCTGTGCCTCTAGAAGCAAGAAGCAAGAGGCAAGAAGCA
>CALCRR010000374.1 GCA_937894495.1 uncultured Ruminococcus sp.
GACGAAATTTCTGACTGCGCATCTGACGCACAATGGTTGTGCGGTATTGCCTTAAAAATCGGCATTGTACTTTTTTGAGAAAATGTTGTATTATGATTATAGGATAGTATTATGACAAAAAACAGTAAGATAATAACAGACAGCGCCACGGGAGAAAAGCGGTGCAGGTGCTTTAAGCGCTGCGGCGGCTGCCAGCTGGATATGAGCTATAAGCAGCAGCTTGAGTGGAAGCAGCAGAAGGCTGAGCGTATGCTGTCAAAATTCGCCCCTGTGCAGCCTGTTATGGGCATGGATAGCCCCTATAACTACCGCAGCAAGGTGCAGACCGTTTACGGGTATGACAGGTCACGGCGGCTGATCTCGGGGATATATCAGTCCTCAAACCGCCGCTTTACGGCAGTGGATGACTGTATGCTGGAGGATAAACGTGCGCAGAAAATTGTCACCGCCTTTAAAAAGCTTATGCGTGACTTTAAGCTGACGCCCTATGATGTGAACACAGGCAGGGGGCTTGTAAGGCACACGCTCATTCGCAGCTCATTCACCACGGGGGAGATAATGCTGGTGATAGTCACCGCAGGTGCTGTGTTTCCCGCAAAGAAAAATTTTGTAAGGGCTATGCTTAAAGCCTGCCCCGAGCTGACAGCTATAGTGCACAACATCTGCCCCGACGGTATGCCCCTTACGCTGGGGGAGCGCAGCGTGGATCTGTACGGCAGGGGATATATCGAGGACGAGCTGTGCGGCTGCCGTTTCAGGATATCGCCCCACTCATTTTATCAGGTGAACCCTTTGCAGACCGAAAAGCTCTATACCACAGCGGTGGAGCAGGCAGGGATATCGCAGGGGACTAAGGTGATAGACGCCTACTGCGGCACGGGAACCATCGGTATCATCTGTGCTAAAAACGGCGCCCAGGTCACAGGGGTGGAGCTTAACGCTTCTGCCTGTAAGGACGCTGCGGCGAATGCTAGGCTGAACGGTCTCGAAAGCATAAGGTTTTTCAATGCCGACGCAGGTCAGTTCATGCGAGAGCTGGCGCAAAAGGGTGAGAGCTGCGATGTGCTGATAATGGACCCGCCCAGAGCAGGAGCTTCAAGGGAATTTATAGAGTCAGCAGGAGTGCTGAGCCCTGACAGGGTGGTGTATATATCCTGCAAGATAGAAACTCTGGAGCGTGATCTGAGGCTGCTTAAAAAGCAGGGCTATAAAGCAGAGTTCATACAGCCTGTGGATATGTTTGCACATACCACGGGTATTGAAACGGTAGCGGTACTGTGCAAGGATAAAAAATGACAAAGAGTAAACTAACGACTAAACAGGAGGTCAAAGAATGAACAGCAAGATAGAAGCTTTGGTCAGCAATATAGAAAAGGTCATCGTCGGCAAGAGAGAGACGGTGCTTAAAATAGTAACGGCTATGCTCTGCGGCGGTCATGTGCTTATAGAGGACGTGCCCGGTGTGGGCAAGACCCAGCTGGTATCGGCACTGGCAAGGTCGGTGGACGGCAGGTTCAACCGTATACAGCTCACCCCCGATGTAATGCCCTCTGATATAGTGGGATTTTCTATGATAAATCAGGTGACTCACGAGCTTGAATATAAGGACGGCGCTGCCATGTGCAACTTTCTGCTGGCAGACGAGATAAACAGAGCCTCGCCTAAGTCCCAGTCCAGCCTGCTGGAGGTAATGGAGGAGCACCAGATATCCATAGACGGTGAGACCCACCTGCTGCCTGTGCCCTTTATGACCCTTGCCACCCAGAACCCTGTTGAGACCTACGGCACATATCACCTGCCCGAGGCTCAGATGGACAGATTTCTCATGAAGGTATCAATGGGCTATCCTGCATATGAGGACGAGCTGAAAATAATGCAGAACGGCGAGGGGGCAGTTTCAGCCAAGGACCTGGGGGCTGTTATGACCACTGAGGATATCAGCGCACTTATCAGGGAGACCGAACAGGTGGCTGCTGCGCCAAGCATAAGAAAATACATACTTGATATAGTTACTGCCACCAGAAACTCAGACCTTATCAGGCTGGGAGTTTCGCCCAGAGGAAGCATTGCGCTGCTGCGTGCAAGCAAGGCTTATGCCTTTGTTATGGGCAGAAATTATGTTACCCCCGACGATGTCAAGGCGGTTATGGACGAGGTGCTGGCACACAGGCTCATGCTCTCACCCAAGGGAAAATCTGCCTTTGAGAGCAATATAGACGCACTGAGAAGTGTTGCAATGACAGTTACAAGCCCCACCACTGCGGAGTGATGTTTTATGAAAAATTTTCTGAATTTTCTTTTGTGCGCAGCTCTGGCGGTGTTTGTAGCCTATGAGATAAGCGGCAGCGGCGGTATATTTATACTGGTGCTGCTGATCATAGCGCTGGTCACCTCAGTTTCGTCGCTGCTGGTGTCTGTCTGGGGAGTTAATGTGGAGCTGGAGCTTTCCACCGAGATACTAAACAAGGGCGACAGCTTTGAAGCAAGGCTGATCACCACCGCCAAAGATGTACTGCCCACCTGCTTTATAGAGGTGACCCTGGGGCTTACCCCGAACATAAAAAGCGAGGACGGCACCCTTACCTATAAATACATAAGCAGCAAGAGACTGGGGGGAACTATAGATATACCCCTTAACGCAAAGCTCTGCGGCAGCGGCAGTGTTTATATCGAGCAGATAGTGCTTTCGGACTATCTGGGGCTGTTCTCAAAAAAGCTGGGCAGGCTGCCCGAGGGCAGAGAGATAAGGATAATACCCAACATACCCGATACCGGCTCACAGACCGAGGTGTTAAAGTCCACATCGGAGAGGATATCCTTCGATGACAGCGATGAGGAGTCGGACGAGACCTCCTCGGCTCTCACGGGAGTTCCCGGCTACGAGCACAGGCAGTATACGGTGGGCGACCCCCTTAAAAGAATAAACTGGAAGCTTTCTTCAAAAAAGGACCAGCTTATGGTAAGGCTTGATGAAAAGGTGACCTCGTCAAGTCAGGTGTTCCAGCTGGATATACCAAAGAGCGGCGGCGATATTGAGGAGAGCTATACGAATGCGGACAAGATAACCGAAGCTGCCCTTGCGCTGCTGTCAATGCTTATAAGATCGGGCTATGAGAGCGAGTTCAACTATTACATAGAGGGCTGGGAGATGGCTGAGATAAAGGACGAAAAGTCCTTACAGCTTTTGCAGGAAAGGCTGGCTTCCTTAAAGCCCTATCCCGCAGGGCAGAGATTTCCCGACCACAATATAAACGCCAAGGGCAAGGCGATGATGTGCTTTACCTCATGCACCAACGATATGCCTAAGGAGCTTAACGAGCTTGCGGATAACTTTACAGGCTCACTGGTGGTGACCAAGCGCAGCGGCATAGGCAAGGTCACAGGCGATATGTGGCAGGTCAGCGATGATTTTGAGTTCTCGAAAATACAGTAAGGAGGCGCAGTGTGAATATTTCAAGAGAAAAGCTGCTTGATAAGCTGAGCGTTATCCTTAAAAGGTATTTTATACCCCTGCTGCTGGGCGCAACGGTGATGTATAACATCTTTTATGCCTACATGAACAGCGGCTACTGGCTGATGACCGCAGCCTTTGCAGCGTATGAGAGCTTTCTCTTCTGGTTTTTTGAAAAGCTAAAGCCTAAGAAGGTTTTAAGAGGGCTGGTATATTTCCTGGTGGGGCTGCTGCACCTTTTCGGGGCTTCGTGGCTGATGATACTGGGCTATCGGTCAACAGGGGTATTGTTCAGCGACTGGTTTTATGTTGACCAGGCAGAGGTGGGCGAGGTGCCCCTTTATATGGCATTCCTGTTTCTGGGGCTGGGCTTTTTTCTGGTATCGGTGCTTTATTACTTCACAGTTTACCGCTACAGGATATTCGGCGTGATGCTGGTGACGCTTTTCCCCTTTGTTATCTACGGAAAGCGAAGCATTAATATATCCACCCTGTCGGTGACTATCATGATGACGGTATTTCTCACTATGATGGTACACCAGCGGCTGGTATCGGACGAAAATTCAAAGACCGACAAGAAAAAGCTGATGATAGACCCATCATATGTGCTGGGCGCAGCCTTGTTCGTCACCTTTGCAGGTGCGGTAACTATGGTGCTGCCAAAGCCTGCATATCAGTCTGAGCTTGAAAAGGGCACGGGTATTTTCAGGTATGATTTTACCTCCAACCGAACAAGCTATGACGATCTGAGCGAAGAGTCCTCCCCCAGATTCGGGGCGGATTCAACAGGTGAGATACTGTTTTATGCAGCATCGTCGGCTAACGAGCCTGTTATCTATATAAGAAGGCAGTCCTTTGATATTTTTGACTACGACAAAAACACATGGGTGCTTGATGATGAATACGGCAAATATTTTGACCTTGACAACGACGGCGATAACGAGGTGAACTCTCCGCTGTATGTATACAGCACGTTGAAGGAGCTGGCACAGTCGGGCAAATACAAGGGCTTCGGGCTGAGTGAGGAGATATTTGACAAGTACGGTGAATATCAGAACACTTCAAGGCTCAGGCTTTCAAGCGATACCTACCGACCGACCTATATACCTGCGCCACTTATGATAAACACCGCCCCCTTTGACTATATGATAAAGACCTATCACGGCGAGATATACACAAGGGGATATTCGGACTATTACGGCGCATTGTCACTGAGCTACAACTACACCACCGAGGGCAGTGCAGAGGCGCAGTACCTGAGCGAGCTTCCCTTTGACAGCGAGGACTACAGGCATATTCTGTATGAGGCTTGGAAAAACGGCGACCTGAGAGTGGGCGCATACCGCAACTACATGAAAATACAGGAGAGCTATACCGACGCCATCGGCTCTTCGGACAGAATGAAGGAGCTTGCCCACAGCATAACAGATGAGTATGACAGCGAGTATGAAAAGGCGCAGGCGCTGGTGGATTATTTTGTAAAAGAGGGCTATGTATACGATAATGATTATGAGCCAGATGATGAGTCGATAGACTATTTCCTCTTTGACAGCAAGACGGGAAACTGCACCAGCTATGCGACCTCCATGACCCTTATGGCAAGACTTGTGGGGCTGCCTGCAAGATATGTGGAGGGCTTTTCGGCGTATGAGAGGGACGACAACGGCAGATATGTGATACGTGACAGCCACGCCCATGCCTTTGTTGAGGTATACATCGCAGGTGCAGGCTGGGTGACCTTTGACCCCACTGTGCCGGGATATATGGATATATCAAACGGCGGCAACAACGGCGGCGCCAACACACAGCTGATAGCCACCTTTATTGACTATCTCAGCAGGATAATACTGTTTCTGGGTGTAGTTTTTGTGCTGGTGTTCATAGTGTTCTTTGACAGGATAGCGGAGCTTATTTTCAGGATATCTCTTAAATTCAAAAAGAGCGATAAGCAGCGCATAACTGCGGTATACCGCAGGATACTGAGACTGCTGGAGCTGTCTTTGAGAAAGCAGGTAAAGGGCATGACCCCCGGTGAGATAAGAGAGCTTGCAGCAACCGTCGGGGCTGATGCTGATATGCCTATATCCCTTTTTGAGAGGGTATGCTTCGGCGGCTATGAGCCCGACCGCAGCGAGTATCTTGATGCCTATGAGGTCTACAAGCAGGCTTGGAAGGCTCTTGCAGGAAAGGACAAAAAGCAGAAAAAGGCAAAGGCACAGAATAACTTTGCCTGATAAACAGCAAAAATGAATGATAGGGGCACAGCCTTTATCATTCATTTTTTTACGGGATAGCTTGCCGCTGACGGCAGTATAGCCCACTGATAGGATAAATAATAGACGATTTGTTAAATTTACATATAATCATTGACACTTAAAGCGGAATATGGTATAATTTAACTAATAATATTGTGAATGAGCATTTGCTTCAAGGGTTGTCTGAGTGTACAACAAATTCAGCTTTTTTGTGCGGTTTGCTCATTTGCAGTGATCTATGCTGCGTCAGGAGGGAAGTTTATGAATAAAAAACTATTGTCGGTGGTTGCCGCAGCTGCTTTTATGCTGGGCGGCGTCGGGGCTGAGGGAGATGTTATCAGAGATATCCTGCCTATGACCATTGATGCAGGAGCTGCCGACAGCTTTACAGCATCACAGGTGGCTATAAACAAGGACTATGCCTGCTCGCCCCAGGCTATCAGGATATACTGGAGCAAGGTGGCAGGCGCTGAGGGCTACCGCATTTACCGCTATACATCAAGCGGCTGGAAGGGGCTTAAAAACGTAAGTGCGAATACTACCTCATTTTATGAGGGCAATTTAGAGAGCGGCACGGCTTACAAATACTGCGTAAGGGCTTATAAAAAGTCGGGCAGCGGCTATGCGTGGACCAAGCTCAGCAAGGATAAGTATGTTACCACCAAGCCCAAGGCAGTCACCCTGACCTCAAAGGCAGGTGCAAAAAACGGTGTTACTCTAAAATGGGGAGTTCAGAAGAGCAACGGCTATCAGGTGTATTACAAGGTACACGGCACCGACGGCTGGATATATGCAGGCTCAACCAGCCATATGAACCGAAACAGCTTTACCGTGGGAGTGCTGAAGGAGGATACCAATTACGACTTTGCGGTGCGCCCCTACAGGACAGATAACGACGGCAGGGTAAACTGCGGCGCATTTACCCTCACCACCTGCAGCACCAACAGCGGTTCTATAGGCAATGTTAATTTCAAGACCGACTATACCTCTACCACAGGCAGTGTGACCTTCTCGTGGAACAAGGTGCAGGGGGCTATGGGCTACAGGGTATACCGCTATGACTACCAAAATAACAAATGGGTGATACTCAAAAACGTTGGCTGTGATACCACCTCTTATACCGACAGCAATCTCAGCGGTCTCAGCGCCGATGAGCAGAGGTATACCGTGAGGGCTTTTGCAAATTACGGCGGCAGCATAATTTTCAGCCCTGCCATCAACAACAAGTATGTGAGATTTCTGCCTAAAAAGCCCGAATTCAGCCAGAACGAAGTAACCTCAATAAGTGTTTTGCTGTCGGGAGATAACAGGACAGACTACTCCACGGGGTATGATGTGTATTACAAGGAGTCGGGGGCTTCGGGCTGGACATTCAACAGCACCACCACAGGCGGTCACACCAGAGCGCTGATCATCAATGGTATCCCAAAGGGCAAGAGCTATCAGGTTGCTGTGAGAAATTACGTCAAGGACAGGAACGGCAAGCGTCTTAACGGCGCATATCAGTATTTCAATGTGACTATACCCTCAAGCTACACCCCAAGCGCCAGGGCAAATTCGGTGCTGGAGCAGGTGAATAAGGAGCGTGCGGCTCAGGGACTCAGCAAGCTGACCCTTGATCCCAAGCTTTGCGAGCTGGCGACCATAAGGGCTTATGAGCTGGCAGAGGAATTTGACCACGTAAGACCTGACGGCAGCTCGGGACTGAGCATTCTTGACGAACACAGCTATTCGTACACCGCTGCGGCTGAGAACATCGCCTACGGCTATTCAACCGTTGCTGATGTAATGTCGGCATGGATGAACTCAACAGGTCACAGGGGGGCGATACTTAATAAAGACTATAAAAAGCTGGGCGTGGGCTATTGTCCCACTGACAATAAGTGGACACAGCTGTTTACTAATTAGGGAGTGTTGATATTTAAATAATTATATTTACGGAGGTCATAATATGAGCAAGGTATACGATTTTTTGAATGAAGCAGGAGTTTTCTATCTGGCGACTGCCGACGGTGCACAGCCAAAGGTGCGCCCCCTGGGACTGGTGCTGGAGCTGGACGGCAAGGTGATGTTCGGTGTTGGAGATTTTAAGGACGTTTACAAGCAGCTGCAGGCTGACCCACTGGTGGAGATAGTGGCTGCAAAGCCTGACGGCAACTGGCTGAGATACACAGGCAAGGCTGTTTTTGAGACCGACCCCAAGTATTCAGAGGCTGCACTTGAAGCTTCGCCTAACTTAAAGTCGGTATATAACGAGGAGACAGGCAACAAGCTTGCAATGTTCCACCTTGAAGACGCCGAGGCAGTGGTGATACCTGTTATGGGCAAGGGAGAGAGCATACTCTGATATTACTGTTACATAGCTGATAAAAGGCACATTTGTCGGGGTGACAAATGTGCCTTTGCGTTTGTTTTGCTGTAGTCCGCCGTGGCTTACATCAGCGGAGCTATGCCCCTGAAAATGCCCCCCTGTATCTGCTCGGACAGGGTCAGCTCGTCTATGACCTCCTGGGTCACTAGCCTGCATTCGGGCAGGGTGTTTTCAAAATCGGCTTGTATGTCTGCTATCACATCGCTGCCGTAGAAATACAGCGCACACTCAAAGTGGTGCATAAAGCTGCGGTAGTCGAGATTTATAGTGCCCACCACAGCCCTATTGTCATCGCTGACGAACACCTTGCTGTGTATAAAGCCGGGGGAGTATTCATAAAGCTTGACTCCCGAGTTTTTCAGAGACTGATAGTGGGTCTTGGCAACGGTGTATACCGCCGCCTTGTCGGGTATGCCGGGGAGTATCAGCGACACATCGACGCCCCTTTCGGCGGCAGCCTTAATGGCTGTTTCTATCCTGTCATCAAGCACCAGATATGGGGACATTATGTGTACATAGCTTTTAGCATTGTTTAGAATGTCTATGTAGATATCCTCCCCCACGGTGTCGCTGTCAAGGGGGCTGTCACAGTAGGGGAGCACCAGACCCGAGCCCTCAGCGCTCTCGGCAGTCAGGTATTTATCCCAGTCGGGGGACTTTTCGTCCATGTTCCAAAGCTGCAAAAACATCACCGTGCAGCTGTTCACGGCGCTGCCCCTTATCATTATGGAATTATCCTTCCAGTGGCCGTATTTTTCGATCTTGTTTATATACTCATCGGCAATGTTTATGCCCCCTGTGAAGGCGGTCTTGCCGTCAATTATCAGCAGCTTGCGGTGGTCACGGTTATCGTAGTTCTCAGACCCCGACAGCCCTATGGGGAAAAACGAGCGGCAGCTAATACCCTTTTCTTCCATAGTTTTAGTAAAGTTTTTGGGAACTCTGCCCGTAGTCTCGCAGGTGCCGTCATACATAAGCCTTACCTCGACCCCCTCAGCTGCCTTTTGGGTGAGTATATCCACCACACTGTCAAGCATCTCGCCTTGGTCGATAATGAAATACTCCATAAAGATAAAATCCTGCGCTTTTTCCAGCTCATCAAGCATAGCCTCATAAGCTTCCTCACCCGTTGGGTAGTATACAGCCTGAGTATCGTCAAAGGCAGGGAACACCCCAAGCTCTGCGCTTGCAGACTTCATCTCGCTTATGCGTGACTCCTCCCAGAGAGGTGACTGCTCAGCCTGCTCGCCGCTTTCAAAATAAGCCTTTGAAGCTTCGATGGAGCTGTTCACTCTTTCGGCAAAGCCCAGCTTATCCTCGCTGTCGGTGGTGAGCATTTCAGCCTGTGAGGAGCTGTCAGCCTGAGAGCTGCTTTTGTCAGCCGCCTTAGTGCTGCCCTTGCCGCACCCCGTAAGCGCCAGTGCCCCCGAAAGCAGCAAAGCCAATATCCTGTTTTTCACGGGCACACCCCCTGTTGTGGTCTGTGGCTTTGGCTTTATTACAACATGAAGCCGAACGGTCTTGCTTGCAAGGGATCTGAGGCGAAATGTTACAATAAAGCCGCAGGCGAACAGCCTGCAAGCGGAGCTTCAGCTCCGCAGTCCATGCGTTAGCATTGGCTTTGGCTTTATTATAACACATTAGTTAAATATTGTAAAGAGCTTGCAGATAAGTGTCACGGAAAGCGTATGTTAAGTGCAAGCCGAAACGGGTACAGCTGCGGCAAATTAAGGCTTATAAGCCTATTTCTCCCGAAAATGCAGAACAGACAGAAGAGCCGTGAGCTTTGTTACCGCTCACGGCTCTTCTGCGTTATTTATTAAGAAAGCGTACCTATATACTTTATAGCCTCGGTAGCTGAAACTGCGCCGTCTGCGGTGGCTGTTACCAGCTGCCTGACGTCCTTGATGCGGTTATCGCCTGCCACGAAAACGCCTGCCGTTTTAGTGCGGCAGTTCTCGCCTGAAACTGCGTAGCCTGATCTGTCAAGCTCTACCACCGATGCAAAGTTCTGGTTCTCGGGTATTCTTCCCACCGCAACGAACAGACCGTTTACCTCTATGGTGGTAGTCTCGCCTGTGTTCTTGTCTGTCACCTCAATGCTTTTAAGTCTTTTTTCGGCATTGAGCTTTGTTACTGTGCTGTTGTATACAAACTTAACGTTTTCCCTTTGTTTGAGCTGCGAAACAGTGGCGTCATCGCCCCTGAACTCGTCTCTTCTGTGAATGAGATATACAGTGTCAGCCAGATCAGCCAGATACAGTGCGTCCTCCAGAGCTGTGTTGCCGCCGCCTACCACAGCTACCTTCTTCTTCCTGAAAAAGTTGCCGTCGCAGGTTGCGCAGTAGGATACACCTCTGCCCACAAGCTCGTCCTCGTTATCAACCCCCAGCTTTCTGTTCTCAGAGCCTGTTGCGATAATGACCGCCTTGGCGCTGTAGCTGCCCTTGGTGGTGGTGACTATCCTTTCATCTCCCTCAGCCTTTATGTCAACTGCCTTTTCAAAAACAAACTCAGCTCCCAGAGCCTTAGCCTGCTCATAGACCTTTGTGGCAAAATCAAAGCCCGAGATGTGTGCCTCAACAGGGTAGTTCTCGATATCGGGGGTGTTGATTATCTGACCGCCGTAGCCCTTTGCCTCAAGCACCAGCACACTTTTTGACGCGCGGCGTGCATATATGGCAGCGGTCATACCCGCAGGGCCTGCGCCGATTATGATGATATCATACATTTAATCACCTCCGAGAAGTCCGATCACCTGGTCCTTATTGATAAGGCCCACGTTGCGGTTAACCTCCTCGCCGTTTTTGAAAACGACCAGGCAGGGGATAGAGGTGATGTCGAAATCATCGGCAAGCTCGTCCTCGTCGTCGATGTTGACAGAAACTATCTTTATATCATCTCTCTCGTCCGAAAGCTCATTGAGAATGGGACCCAGCACCTTGCAGGGGCCGCACCACTCGGCGTTAAAATCCGCAATAACAGGCTTATCCGACTTTAATACTTCATTTTCAAAATTATCCTTATTTACTTCTACAACTGCCATAATTATTACTCCTTTGTTATAAAATTCAGACTATGAAAGCAAGAGCTTTATGCTTTCATATGCAGAGGGGTCAGATGCTGCATTTTGTTTATCACAGATCAACCGATCAGTGCAGCTATCTCGCTCTCAATGCTCTCGGGGTCGTGGGTGGGGGCATATCTCTTGACCACATTGCCCTGCCTGTCCACCAAAAACTTGGTGAAGTTCCACTTTATATCATTCTCTTTTTTGGTGCTGGAGCTTATCTTTGAGATAGCCTTCATAGCCATTTTATTTTTAAGACCCTGCACCTCTTCCTCAGTCACCTGATCTTTAAGGAAGCTATAAACGGGGGACTCGTTCTCGCCGTTTACGTCGATCTTTGCCAGCTGGTCAAACTGTGTTTTATATCTTGCTGTGCAGAACTCGTGTATCTCGGTATCGCTGCCGGGTGCCTGGTTGCCGAACTGGTTGCAGGGGAAATCAAGTACCTCAAAGCCCTTGTCGTGATATTTTTCATAGAGCTTTTCAAGTCCCTCATACTGGGGAGTGAAGCCGCAGCCTGTAGCTGTATTGACTATGAGCAGCACCTTGCCCTTTAACTCGGCAAGGTCAAGCTCGCCCTCTTTTCTCTTCTTAACTTTGAAATCGTAAATTGACATACACTTATCCTCCTTTTATGATATTTTTCAGCTGACCGCAGGGCTTGAGCACACACACTGTTTCAATCTTCACGGTCGGCTGTGATATTTCTTTTGTGTACAAATTAATTGTATCAAATTAAATTGTGTTTGTCAAGAGCCTATAAGAAATTTCACAAATTGTTTAAATTTTGGCGTATATTAATTATTTGGCATAAAATATAATTGATATGTTATTAAAGCATATCGGAGTTTACAGGGGGATATTTTTATAATGAAATATGAAAAGGTGATCTCAGGGTCGATAATAGAGATTATTGACAAAAAAGACGTCGCTGTTATTGGCATAGACGGATTAGGCGGAGCAGGGAAGAGCACCATTTCGGAAACTATCTGTAATGAGCTTGAAAATAGTGCTATTCATACCATTCTGCTGCATATTGACGATTTTATCCACACCAAAGAAATCAGATATAACTCTTCATATCCTGAATGGCAGTGCTATTATGAACTCCAATGGAAATATGACTATTTTATTGATACTGTAAAGAAATTAAAACACGGCATAAATAATGAGCATGAAATTGAATTATACGACAAAGATAATGACAGCTATTTTACAAAAAGTTATTCTGTAAAGAAAAGAACTGTTATTGTTGTTGAGGGAATATTTCTGCAAAGAGAAGAGCTTCAAGGAATATTTGACTATATGATTTACATTGATGTTCCTGAAAATGTTAGAATGAGGAGAGTATTAAAGCGTGATACATACATTGGTAATGAGCAGCAGATAGTTGATAAATATGAAAACAGATATTTTCCTGCTGAACGTTATTATTTCAAAAAATATGCTCCTGACCATACAGCAAATTATGTTATTCATAATTAAATATTATTGTCTTAATAATACATTTGTAAAGAGGGAAAAATCAAAATCGGAAAGGGGAGCGGCGGCAGTATGAACGCACTGGTGATAAACTGCAGCCCCGTAAAAACGGGGGCAACGGCGGAGATATCAAGAATAGTATGTGAAGGGCTTTCAAAAAAATACATTACAAAGGTCATATGCATAGACGACTATGACTTTGGGTTCTGCAGGGGTTGTCGGGGGTGTCATTCCACGGCGAAATGTATTTTGAGCGATGACATACCGCTTATCATAGATGAGTTTGACAAAGCAGATATAATAGTATGCGTTTCGCCCTCCTACTGGGCGGATATACCGGGGCAATTCAAGGCATTTATCGACAGATGCACGCCCTGGTGCAACACTCACGAACCCCATGCTTCAATAAAAGGCGGAAAAAGGGGATATACCATAGCACTGAGGACAGGCACCAGCATGAGGGAATGCGAGCGGATAATACAGAGCATAGAGCATTTTTACGGTCATCTGGAGATAGAGTGCGGCGGAAGCTTAGGTCTTTGCTCGGTAGAATTCAAGGAAGACGCTGAGCAAAGAAAAGGGGAGATAGACAGGTTTTGCGAGGGCATCATACAGGGTCAGGGGGAATAAATTTCGGTAAAAATGAGTGACCGTTAGTGTATATCCCGGCATATTTATCACTCAAAAACTGAGCTTTGCACACAGGGCTAAGGGAGAACAATTTTGAGGAAATTGATTTACGGAAGCAAGAAAAAAGTGTCCGCAAAGCGGACAAAATAATTATTCGCCGTAGGCGTACCTTGGTCTTGTCCCTTTGCCTCTGAGGAAATATTGACATTGACCGACAGGGCAGTTTATTGTAGATAATAGACAATAAAACCAAATTTTGCGGCGGCGGCAGGGCTCAAATCAACAAAAATTGAAAATCGAAAAAAAAATTTGCAAAACTCTTGACAACAAAGGCGAAATGGTGTATAATAATATAGTCGCATGGGAGATACATACGGCGGTATAGCTCAGTTGGCTAGAGCACTTGGTTCATACCCAGGGTGTCACCGGTTCAAATCCAGTTACCGCTACCATATCTCCCATGTCATTTATGGCCCGTTGGTCAAGAGGTTAAGACGACGCCCTTTCACGGCGTAATCATGGGTTCAATTCCCGTACGGGTCACCAATTCCTATCCTCGGAAAGTGCGTATTTACGTCGTTTCCGAGGTTTTCTTTTTTCAAAAAAGTCACTCAACCACTTATCTGCCACTTATTTTGAGAATAACCACTTACGACCACCTCATAGCTGTGTTTCTATGTACCCCGCAAGGCTTGTGCCCTGCGGCTGTTTTTATGCCCCGAAGACTTGTCCGGGCTGTTCTTCCTCCTGCTCGTCATCATTTTCGTCTGTGTTCTCTGTGTTGTCCTCAGTAGGCTGTTCATCTGCCTTGACCTCATTCGTGAAGCTCAGTGCGTTGCTTATGGCATCACAGTTGCGGGCTTTTGCCTCCTGAAACATATGAGAATACAGATTCAAAGTAGTCAACGTGCCAAAAGGACACACAATCTTCTGTTGCTCAAAACAGCATATTTACGCTGTTTCATCATTCTTCTTAACATCAAGCCTCATCTTGTTCGGCAGCGGCTTGTCAAGTAACTTGTAATAAATATGAATATCCCTCGGGCGGTCTGCCGCATACTCGTCTATCGTGATGTACTCGATCAACTCCAATGCCATTTCACGAGTCAGCTCGGGAACGTCAGCATATTTCTTCAAGCGGCCAATGTATTCTTCAACGTCCTGTTTGTCCTGCTTGATAGCTGACAGCTTGCTTTCTATCTGACCGACCTCGTCAGTAAGTGCAGTCTGTTCGGTCTGATATTTTTCAAGCAGTTCGACACAAACGCTCTCGGGTATCTTGCCAACTACCTTGTCTTCATAGATAGACGGTATCAGCTTTGCAAGCTCGTCAAGCCTTGTCTTGCACTCATGCAGCCGTTTTGTATCATTTTCGGACTGCTTGGTGTTGTACTGCTCCTTTTGCGAAAGAAAAAACTCTCTTGCATACTCCTCGTCTGCAATCACCAATGCCGCCTTTGACCGAATATCTGAAAGCACTATCGCATTAATGTCTTTCATTTTGATGTGGTGGCTTGTGCAAAGGTACTTGCCAAATCTGCTGTACTTACCGCATTGATAGTTGTGCCTTAGATATTTCCGAGGCTTTTTCTTACTGCCCGCAGTGGTATTGTTCCAACCGAGCCGCATTTTATCACCGCAGTCCGCACAGTACATCAATCCCGAAAGCGGCATTATCTCACCGTGCTTATCACGCTTGCCCTGACTGACCGATGCTTCGACCTCTTTGACCTTATCCCAAAGTTCCTGCGACACAAGGGGCTCATGGGTATTCTTGATGATCACCATGTCTTCCTCTCTCTTTTTCACGAGCTTGTGATTTTTGTAGCTGACAGTTGTTGTTCGTAGCTGAACCAGATGTCCAAGATATGTGGGATTGCTTGTTATGCGCCTTATCCCCTCGGGATACCAAAGGTGATTAACACTGCGGTTGGTAGTCACACCATGCTTTTGCGCTGCATAATCGGACGGCGTGGGTATCTTCTCCTCATTAAGCATATCACAGATGTGACGAGGGCTAACTCCTTTTGATCTCAATTCAAAAATACGCTTGACAATACTTGCCGCAGGCTCATCGGGAACAGGCAGCCTGTTTTCGGTATCGCTCTTGACGTAACCATACGGCGCACAAGTTGCACGATATTTTCCCGCTTTAGCATTAGCCTCAATTACAGCCTTGATTTTTTTGCTGGTAGAAGCGGCGTGTCTATCATTGTCGAAAACCCATTTAAGAACCAATAATCTCACAGCTATCTACGCTGATCTCATAGAGGTGTATCATATTCGCCCTTTTTACGGAGTAGTTGATATGAAATCCCAACGGAATGCCGTTCAGAAAAATATCCATTATGTTGTATTCGGGGAAGATAATCTCTCGCACCATCTCGCGGTAAAGCTCGGTGTTTTCGGTATCATTTTCGGACAGCTTGCGGATTCGCTCAATA
>CALCRR010000375.1 GCA_937894495.1 uncultured Ruminococcus sp.
TGCGCGAACCTTGGTAAATGTTGACTTTGTGCGCCTAGGTGATTTTGATCAGGATTTATTTTCCCCCTACTAAAACAGAGTGGAGTTTTCAAGGTGAAAAACCGTAAAACCACAGAAAAAATAAATCCTGCACCCGACTGCACCAACCTTAGAAACAAATTTTTGTGCGTGTCACCGCATAATTTTGTAAACCGTTTTCCTACCTCTTACCTCTATCTAACGGCTAGCAGCTAACAGAGTAAAACAGCCTGCTAGTCACTAACACTCTAAGCACCAGCAACTAGCAGGCTAACCTGATCATTCATTATTCTTACAGCGCAGCTCCGACTATCTCCGCCGTGAATTTTCCCTCTGTGAAGTCCACCTTTACGGTGTTTTCGGGCTCGGGGTCGTCGGCTATCAGCCTTTTGGCGATAAGGGTCTCTATCCTGCTCTGGATAAATCTTCTCAGCGGTCTTGCGCCGAAGCTTACGTCGTAGCCCTGCTCCACTATGGCAGACTTGGCGTCCTCGGTGACTTCAAGCTTCAGTCGTCTTTGTTCAAGGCGCTTTTCAAGGTCATCCAGCATAAGCTGGCAGATACGGTAAACCTCGGTTTTCATAAGGGGCTTGTAGTAGATTATCTCGTCCAGCCTGTTTAAAAACTCGGGGCGGAACTGCTGTCTCAGCAAATTATCCACCTGCTTTTTTGCTTCCTGCGATATCTCTCCGTTATCGTCTATGCCCTCAAGTATATAGGGTGAGCCCAGGTTTGAGGTGAGTATCACAACAGTGTTTTTAAAATCCACCGTTCTGCCCTGTGAGTCGGTTATCCTGCCGTCGTCCAGCACCTGCAGAAGAATGTTGAAAACGTCGGGGTGAGCCTTTTCTATCTCGTCCAGCAGCACCACCGAGTATGGCTTTCTTCTCACCGCTTCGGTGAGCTGTCCGCCTTCCTCATAGCCCACATATCCGGGAGGCGCTCCGATAAGCCTTGATACGCTGAACTTCTCCATATATTCCGACATATCTATGCGCACCATGTTATTCTCGTCATCAAACAGCGCCTGCGCCAGAGTTTTAGCAAGCTCGGTCTTGCCCACGCCTGTGGGACCCAGGAAGAGGAATGAGCCTATAGGCTTATCGGGGTCTGCAATGCCTGCACGGGAGCGCAGTATAGCCTCGCTTACTCTTTCCACCGCCTCGTTCTGACCTATAACTCTTTCATGGAGTATATCCTCCAGTCTCAAAAGCTTTTCTCTTTCGCCCTCCATGAGCTTTGATACCGGTATTCCCGTCCAGCGGCAGATTATCCTTGCTATCTCCTCGTCGGTCACTTTATCTCTCAGCAGGGTGTTCTTTTTAGCTGACTGATCGGCGTTTTTCTCCTCGTCCTCCAGCTGCTTCTGCAGGTCTGCCAGCCTGCCGTATTTCAGCTCTGCCAGCTTTGAAAGGTCGTAGTCCCTCTCAGCCTGCTTTATCTCCTTAGATACCTCCTCGATATCCTCTCTCAGCTTCTGCACCTTTGAGATGGCAGACTTCTCGTTCTCCCACCTTGCCTTCATGGCATTATACTGCTCTCTCATTTCCGAGAGCTCCTTCTGCACCTCCAGCAGGTGCTCGGCAGCCAGCTTGTCGTTTTCTTTTTTGAGCACTGTTTCTTCAATCTCGTGCTGTAGTATTTTTCTTCTTATCTCGTCCAGCTCTGTGGGCATTGAGTCCATCTCGGTCCTGATAAGTGCGCAGGCTTCGTCCACCAGATCTATGGCTTTATCGGGCAGAAAGCGGTCGCTGATATATCTGTCAGACAGCACCGCTGCGGTGATGAGCGCCTGGTCCTGTATCTTAACGCCGTGGAAAACCTCATAGCGCTCTTTAAGACCTCTCAGTATGGATATGGTATCCTCCACCGTAGGCTCGTCCACCATAACAGGCTGGAAACGCCTTTCCAGGGCTGCGTCCTTTTCGATATACTGTCTGTACTCGTTAAGGGTAGTTGCGCCTATGCAGTGCAGCTCACCTCTGGCGAGCATTGGCTTTAACAGGTTGCCTGCGTCCATTGCGCCGTCGGTCTTGCCTGCCCCCACGATGTTATGCAGCTCGTCGATAAACAGGATTATCCTGCCCTCGCTTTTTTTGATCTCCTCGACCACCGCTTTAAAGCGCTCCTCGAACTCGCCCCTGTACTTAGCGCCTGCTATCAGCGCACCCATATCCAGCGAGAACACCTGTCTGTCCTTCAGGCTGTCGGGCACATCACCGCTGACTATACGCTGTGCAAGCCCCTCTGCAACGGCAGTTTTGCCCACGCCGGGCTCGCCTATCAGCACGGGGTTGTTCTTGGTCTTTCTTGAAAGTATCCTGATAACGTTTCTTATCTCGGCGTCCCTGCCGATAACGGGGTCGAGCTTATTCTGTCTTGCCAGCTCCACCAGGTCCTGACCGTATTTTTTCAGCACATCATAGGTCTCCTCGGGGTTCTGGCTGGTGACCTTTGCGTTGCCCCTGACCTCTCTGAGGACTTTAAGAAACTCGCCTTTTTTAATGCCGAAGGTCTTTACAAGCTCCTTTACGGCGCTGTTGGGGCACTCCATAATACCCATGAAAATGTGCTCCACCGACACAAACTCGTCCTTCATGCGCTGTGCCTGCTCCTCGGCTTCTGCCAGCGCTCTGTCCAGCTCGGTGGAGATATACACCTGCCCCTGAGCTCTGCCGCCTACGGTGACTTTCGGTATCTTCTCCACCGCTGCCCCCAGTCCGCTCCTGAACGAAGCTATGTCTATCCCCATTTTGGTGATAAGCTGGGGTATCAGCCCGTTATCGTCTTCGCAAAGCGCTGTCAGCAGGTGCTCCTGGTCCACCGCCTGGTTTGAATACCTAGCCGCAACAGACTGCGCCTGCTGCACTGCTTCTAATGATTTCTCTGTAAATTTCTGAAAGTTCATACGCTTGTCCTCCTTTATTACTTTTGTGCCCTGAGCTGGGTGGCTCCGCCCCCGCCCTGACTGCGTCGAGGGCAACC
>CALCRR010000376.1 GCA_937894495.1 uncultured Ruminococcus sp.
AGTGGGGCGAAATAAATCTAATCAAAATACAGTACAGCGCACGAAGTCAACATTTTGCAAGGTTGGCGCAGCCATCAAAGTGCGAGCCGCCACAAAAGCACCCCCTCCCCTCCGGGGAGGACTCGAGTGCTTGCCCACCACACAAAAGTGCGGTAGGTGGGGGAAATACCCCGTCCGGCGAGGACAGGTGGGGGAATTACCCCGTCCGGCGAGGACCCCGTGCGGTGAGCACTTTTTCCACCGCCTTATAAAGCTCTGCCATCTGCTCGGGGGTGCCGATGGTTATCCTGAGGTAGTTGTCTATCCTGGGCAGGTCGAAATACCTTATAAAAATGCCCTGACTGCGCACATACTCAAAAATATCCTTAGCCTTGTGTTTCGGGTGGGTGCAGAACAAAAAGTTGGTCTCGCTGTCCGTCACCATAAAGCCCATTGCCCTGAATTTCTCCTTAGCCTCATCTCTGGTGGCTTTCACCTTCTCCACCGTCGCCTTAAAATATTCCTCGTCGCCCAAGCTTGCCACGGCAGTCTCAATGGCGATCTGGTCAAGGGGGTAGGAGTTGTAGGAGTCCTTCACCGCCTGCATATAGCTTATCAGCTCCTCATTTGCAAAAGCCATGCCCACTCTCATACCTGCCAGCGACCGTGACTTTGAAAAGGTCTGGGTGACGATAAGGTTATCATACTTTTTCACCAGCTCAACACAGCTGTACCGCCCGAAATCCACATAAGCCTCGTCAATGATAACGATACAGTCACGGTTGTGCTCCAGCAGGTCGGTGATGAACTGCTCGCCCACGCCAATGCTGGTGGGGGCGTTGGGGTTGGGTATAACAACGCCGCCGTTTTCGCCGTAATAGTCGGTCACATCTATCTCAAAGCGCTCATTCACAGGCTTGGTCTCATAGGGGATCTTCAGCAGCCGGCACCACACGGGGTAGAATGAGTAGGTTATATCGGGATAAAACACAGGCTTGTTTGAGTTGAAAAAAGCCCTGAAAGCCACAGCCAGCACGTCGTCTGAGCCATTGCCGCAGAACACGTTCTCAGGCTTGAGCCCATACCTGTCAGCCAGCGCCTTTCTCAGTGCGGCGGCGTCCATTGAGGGGTAGACCTTCAGATCATCGGCAGACTTCTGCGACAGCACCCTTTGCACCTCGGGCGAGGGCGGATAGGGGTTCTCATTGGCATTGAGCTTTATTATATTATCATTTTTCGGCTGCTCACCTGCAACATAAGGTGTGATATTTATAAGATTTTTTCTCCAGAGCTGCGGCATTTTACACGCTTCCTTTCAAAACAAATTCAGTATAGTAAAGTGATAGCACGCTATCAACATGAAATATTATAGCATATTCACCATGCTTTGTCAAGAGCTGTTAGAGGTAAGACAGGGAAATCAATTTTGATAAAACATAGCTTATTTTTTGTGTATATTCCCCCG
>CALCRR010000377.1 GCA_937894495.1 uncultured Ruminococcus sp.
GGGGTGCTTTTGTGGCGGCTGGTATTTTGTGACGCTGCGCGAACCCTGCTAAATGATGACTTGGTGAGGCGTAGAGAATTTTGTTGTGGATTTATTTTCGCCCCACTAAAGTCGTGTGGAGTTTTTTCTGCGCTTTGTACTTGTACGTTTTACTGCATATTTGTGTAAGACGGTTTTCTATCCTCTTGCACTCTGATACCTAGCGACTAGCGGCTTACGCTGCACGAACCTTGCAAAAAGATGTCTTTGTGCGCCGTACTGTATTTTGATTAAATTTAATTTCGCCCCACTGAAACGATGTGGAGATTTCAAGGTACAAAACAATAAAACCACAACAAAATATAAATCCTTCACCAGACTGCCCCAACCTTAGAAACGAGTTTTTGTGCGTTTTACCACATAACTTGATAAAACGGCTTTCTAGCCCCTGGCACTCTAATGACTAGCGACCAGCAGCCAGTCCATCGCCCTGTTGTTGAATTTGCTGTGAAAAGCCGGGTATGCTTTGTTCAAAACTCCGAAATTGAAATGTAAGCAGGACAAATCAGGGTAATGTGTGTTATAATAAAGCCAAAGCCCATGCTAACGCACGGACTGCGGAGCTGAAGCTCCGCTGGCAGGCTTAACGCCTGCGGCTTTTTTGTAACATTTCGCCTCAGATCCCTTGCAAGCAAGACCGTTCGGCTTCATGTTATAATAAAGCCAAAGCTCATGCCTGGTCGCATGAGCTGCGGAGCCAAAGCACAGCACAAAGCCTGTGCTTCTTACCTCTTACTTCCTACCTCTTACATCTAAAAGCGAAGGTGGTGCAGTTTAAGTGACGGAGATTGCTGACAGCGATTTCAGGCGGCTGGTCTCTTTTATAAAAAAGGGCTACGGTATCGAGCTTGAAGGCAGAAAATTCATGGTGCAGTCAAGGCTTTACAACTACGTCCAGGACTGCGGCTTTAAGGATTTTAATGACTATTTCAACGTGGTGTTCTCTGATGAGTCGGGGAGAGAAATGGCTAACCTTATCAACAGGCTCACCACCAACCATACATATTTTATGAGAGAGGCAGAGCATTTTGAGCATTTTATGCACGTTTTTCTGCCCAAGGCTGATAAAAACATCAAGGACCATGATCTGAGGATATGGTCGGCAGGCTGCTCCTTCGGCAACGAGGCTTATAACCTTGCCATGTGTTTAGATGAATATTTCGGGTTCAGGCAGAAAAGCTGGGACCTTAAAATCCTTGCTACCGATATCTCGCTCAATGCTCTCAGGTCTGCTTCTGTGGGTCTTTATACCGAGCAGGCGCTCAACGACCTGCCCGAGAACTGGAAGAGCAAGTATTTTACACGCAAAAACAACGGTCTCTATCAGGTCAATGATAAGATACGCAGCAATGTGATATTCAGGTACCATAACCTTATGGACGAGATAAACTTCAAAAAGCGTTTTGACCTTATACTCTGCCGCAATGTTATGATATATTTTGACGACAGGGATAAGTCTGCCCTTTGCAGAAGATTTTACGACGCCACCGAGAACGGCGGTTATCTTTACATAGGCCATGCCGAGAGCGAGCCGAAGGATATGCCATATGTGAAGGAGCTGCCTGCAATTTACGTAAAGCAGGAGGTGAAGGCTGAATGAAGCTGCTGATGATCTCAAACAATTCAAGACTGAGGGGCGCACTTTCACAAGCCATGACCTCAATGATAACTCCGCCGCCCATGATAACCGCAGCCAGCCTTAAAAACGGCAGGCAGCAGGTGCTTTCGGACAGACCCGACATAGTTTTGCTGGATATCGACGCCGAGGGCTTTTTTGCGGCTGAGGAATACATAAAAAGGCTGGGACCAAGATATTCTGTGCCCATAATAGTTTTTTCTGCCAGAAATACCTCAAAAAGCGCGCTTATAAGCGCAGGCGCTATTGATGTTATCACCCGCAGGCTGGAGACTGGCGGCGAGGAGCGGTTTTTCAGGCGTGTTGCAGGCAGCATTATGAACATAAAGAACATCAAGCCGGGCAAAAAGCAGGCTGTTCCCAGGCGTGACAAGATAATCGCCATAGGCGGCTCAACAGGCAGCACCAATGCTCTGCCTGTGATACTAAAGGACTTGAAGCCCGACTGCCCCCCTGTGGTATGTGTGCTGCATATGCCCGAGGGCTACACTAAAATTTATGCCGAGCAGCTCAACTCATCGCTTATGCTTGATGTTGTGGAAGCACAGTCGGGAATGTATCTGCATCACGGTCAGGTGGTGATAGCGGCAGGAAAGCGGCATCTCAGGGTGTTCAGGGACGACAAGGGCTATTTTGTCACCAGTGAGAGGGGGATACCCGTAAGCGGTCACTGCCCCTCGGTAGACGTGCTTTTCAGCTCGGCGGCGGTATCGGCAAAGAGCGACGCCATAGGGGTCATACTCACAGGCATGGGCAAGGACGGCGCCAGGGGAATGCTTAGCATGAAAAATGCAGGCGCTTTCACCATAGCTCAGGACGAGAGCTCCTCGGTAGTATACGGTATGCCCAAGGCAGCTGTGGACGACGGCGCAGTTTTGCTGCAATGTGCCCTTGACGATATAGCTGCAAAGATAAACCTGCGCATTTAAAGGCAAGAGAGCGTTTTTTTACGGCTTTGTTGTCAGATCACGAAAGAAGGAATGGTATCAATGAACGAATCCGATAACAAATATCTGATATTTTCCGCAGACGGCAGGCGGTTCTCTATGAGCTTTTCAGATGTGCTGGTGATAATACCTGCCGCTCAGCCCGTTAAGATACCCGATTTTCCCGACTATGCAGAGGGAACGGTGGTAAATGACGGCAGGGTAGTCACAGTTATAAACCTGCGCAAGCGCTTTGGCTACACCCCGAGAGAGGTCACCGACCGTGACTGCATAATAATCTGCGACGGCAGGAAGAGCATTGGGCTGCTGTGCGACAGTATATCGGGGTTCAGAGAGCTGGACGAAAGCGAGATACAGCCTGCCCCCGACATCAACGAGCAGGTGAACGCACGGTTTATAACAGGCGAATTTCTCATTGACGGCGAGCCCTGCTACATCATCAAGCCCGAGCTGGTCATACGTGAGGACGATGAAGAAGCATTCTCTGCTGTCAGAAAAGATCAGTAAATAAAAACCACCTCCGTCAGATAAATGACGGAAGTGGTTATTTTTATTCCTCGCAGAAATACATAAGAGTTATCGCAAGCCCGTTTATCACCCCGACCACCAGACCGCACACGATGAAAAACACCGTGATAGGTATTTTGCAGAGTATCGACACAAAGCCGAACAGCACCACAAACAGCAGTGGGAATATTATCTGAACGAGAAATTTGCGCTTTTTAAGCGTGGGGAACTTCTCCGACAGGGCTCTGGTCTTAATGCCCTTTTTGTCTATCAGCCTGTACAGGCACTGGGTCAGCGCCATTGGTATGCCGATAAGCAGTATGTATTTTATCATCTCGTCCATAAGCTTCGACCTCTTTTTATGTATCTTATCTCTTTTTGTTTCTGAGAGCTGCAAATGCTGCGAATACGCCTGTCAGGGCAAGGCTGCCTGCGGCTGCGCCTGTTGCAGGGTTTGCGTTGGTGGCTGCGGCAGCTGCCTTGGCGTCATCAGCCTTCGAGCTGTCGTCCTTGCTGCTGTTCTTATCGCCGCTGTCGGTGCTGCCCTTTTCGTCCTCGCCGTAGGTTGAGCTCAGACCGCTGGTGGGTGTTTTGTCATCTGCGGGCTTGGTATCGGCAGGCTTTGCAGTATCAGCAGGCTTGGTCTCGGCAGGCTCGGTATTGTCGGGCTTTGTCTCGGGCTCCTTTTCGGGGTCCTTGTTATCCTCGGGCTGGGGGTCGTCCTGGGGCTGGGGGTCGTTATTCTCATTTTCTTTGAGAGCCGCATACTCTGCCTCGGCTTCCTCCAGCGCTGCCAGGTCTCTGTCCAGATATTCCCTGAGCTTGTCAGATACCGCGTCATAAGCCGCTCTCGCAGCCTCGATATCCTCGCCGCTTTCAAGGGTCACTGTGCCGATAGCACCTATAAGCTCCTTAGCCTTGAAGAAGTTGTCATACTCTTCCTCGGTAACCACCAGCAGGTCAACGTCCTCGCTTACATCTGCCGCCTTGCTGCCGCTGCCTGTGTATACGCCGTAGCTGTAGGTCACGGTGAGCAGGTCATCATCAAGGGTCAGCTCGTCAGTCAGGCTGAGGGTGACATCTTCGGTCACGTCAGCTTTAAGTCCGCCGTTTGCAGATACAAGATATCTGTAGTCTGTTACCTTCTCGCCCTCCTTGAAAAGCAGCACTCTGCCGTTTTCGTTGCTGAGCCACACTGCCTCGCTGTCAAACTCCAGAGAGTCTACAGCAGGACCAACTGCCATTATATAAGCGGAGTCGTTTTTGAAAAGCAAAAAGTTTCTTGAATAATCAGCATCGGGAGTGACTGCGCAGTATTCAGCCTGGGCGTCCTGTGGAGTGAACACGGCAGGGGCGCAGATGTGACCCTGCTCCTCAGAGGGGTCAATCACCTCGGTAACGCCCTTTTTGTCTTTTATAAGGCGTATTTTTGAGGGGTTGTTGTTCTCGATAAAATAAACATAGTTATAGTCGTCGTTCTCATAGTTGAGTATCACACCGCTTGCCTGGGGTGCGGCAGCTGTCTCGGCGGTATATGCCAGGGTATAGCTGTCCAGGTCGATAACAGCGATGTGCGAGCCGTTGTAAGCGTCCCAGCCTGTGCCGTTTACGCCTATATAGGCTCTGCCGTTTGCAATGGCAGGGGTCGAGGTCATAGCCAGACCCTCCTTGCCCTCGGTCTTGTTTATATCTATATACTTATAGTCGGATATCTTACCCTCGGCGTCTATCTTTACCGAGCCGAAGATACCGCCCTTAGAGGTAAAGTAATAGCGGTCGGTCTCCTCGTCATAGACGGTTTTGCTCCTGATATCGCCGAAAACGCCTGTTAAGTGGTCTATCTCCTCGCCTGTTTTCTTATCGAGAGTTACCACACCTGCGCCGTCTCCGTAGAAATTAGGCACAGACCAGTCATCGCTGCCCACGCCGTCCTCGGTATAGATAACGGTATAGTCGCCGTCGCAGTAAGCCCCTGTCCAGTAGAAGCCGCCCTTTGAGGTATACTCCCATCTTGCAGCCTTATCCTCGGTCTTATTGGCGGTGTCCTCGTCCTTTGTGTCTATGCAGACAAAATCAGCATCGTAATTTTCATTTATCCAGAAGCCTGTATAAATGCATTTTTCAACGCTGTCATAGGTTATGCTCGACCTTGAAGAGCCGCCCTTTTCGTTGGTATACACCCACAGCGACTCCAGCGTGTCGGCATCAAAAGCCTGCACCTTGCCGTTATCGAGTCCCACAAACACCATGCCGTCAGCCACCAGTGGGGCTGTTGTGGCATAGCTGGACTGTCCCACCATTTCGCCTGTTTTAACAGTTTCTCCTGTTATCTCGTCCATTTTATAGAGGGTGTTGAGCGAGCTGAAATAAAGATAGCCGTCCTCTGACAGCACCACGGGAGAGGGTGGGTCCACCCAGGGGTCCTCGCCGATCTTAGTTGCCCAGTAGAGCACTGTATTATCCGCACTGTCGGGTACCTCGACAGCAGCCGAAGCGCTTACGCCTGCCATAATGCTGACAGCCATCACAGCTGCACAGCAGGCGCTGAGTCTTTTTAAAAGTCTGTTCTTCATTTTACTTCATTCCTTTCAGACAGAGTTGAAAATGGGTATTGATCTTACACACCCTAAAACAGCCGTTGGTATTTTCCCCCAAATTCATATTTTACAACTATGATTATAACACATTGCCCCGATATTTTCAATAGCTGTGACTAACTGTGCTGCTGCCTTTAACATACTAAAAAAATATGCCTTGGTATAGCTTTAAACTATATCAGGGCATATTCAGATAGCTATAAGCTCAGTCCTCACAGCGAACTTCTTGCTTCATGATATCACACCTCAGCCGCTCTGGTTATTTTTCTGCCCACGTCCTCGGCAAGCTTGCTCAGCTTTGTAAGCTGCTCAACTGTGCATACAAAAAGCACATAGCTGTCGCTGTCGATATCTATACAGCCCACGCAAAGCCCCGACTTCGCCCAGATACGGTCTATGCAAGACACCCAGTTGGTCAGCTCATAGTCAAGGTAGATATCGTCGTCCTTCGGAAGTATCCCCCTCTGCTCCACAAGCTTCAGCTTTCCAAAGCCCTCATAAAAATCATCAAAGCTTACATTGTGGTCAAACTCCACTGCACAGCCGTGCCTGAGCATTATCTCCACACAGCCTATCCATTTTATCTTGAACTCCGATGCGGTCTGACCGTTTATTCCCCTTTCATCAAAAAGGTCGTCGTTCTTCTTTGAAAATATCCTGGGATTGTCTATGCAGTACAAAACCTCTGATATCACGCCCTCGTCATGGTCGGCTATTATCGTGAATATCTCCTTGTACGCCGCATTGTTGTCATTGTTGAGCGGTGCCGCTTTCTTCCCCATTAATTTGTCTCGCAATATTCCCATTGCTTATCTACCCTTTCAAATTATTTTGCCTTTGTGCCTTGAGCTGGGGCGCTGCCCCAGACCCTGCAAGCCGTCTGGCGCCCGGCTTGACCCTGCGCTTTATTTC
>CALCRR010000378.1 GCA_937894495.1 uncultured Ruminococcus sp.
AAGATATCTAGGCATTATAACAGCCATGGTAAAAAAGCCTGCTTTTGCTATAATTGCATTTGAGCCGTCCCTGTGGTCATGCCTGCACAAAAGAATGTATTCCATACCTTCCAGCGGCTTTAAATATCTTATGTCCAGAAGAAGGACCCTGCCAAAGGCTATGAACGGTTCATATATTTTACCGTTTATCCCTATGAGCATTTTGCTCCTGTCTAAATCCTTATCTTCATAACCAATATCCCTGCCCTTTATGACCGCCATGGGAGCTTCGGAAAAATTCACCTTGTAATCGTCCTTTTTGCTTTCCTCCACACCGATAGCAGTAAGAAACTGCTGCGGCTCAAACTCGGGCAGCGAGCTTATGTTGTAAGCCCCATAACCGTCTGTACACCACTGCTCATCTTCAAAGCGTGTAAGGATTATCGATTTGCTTTTTTTCATCAGCGAAAAAATAACTGTTGTTTTCATCTGCTTTCCTCCTCGTTAAGCCATTTCTGAATACAGTCCTCACAGCTGATACTGTCGCAGTATTCCTCCGACCTCATGCTGCCGCCCACAGCATCAACTGCGCACATACCTGTGTTGTCCTTCACCGTCATCATCAGGTCATACTCGTTGTGCTTGGTGATGTATCTCTCACGGTTTTTCAATTTTCACACCGCCCCCTCCAGATATCTCAAAATTATCTCCCTTGCCTGCTCATATCCCTTGCATACTACCGCCAGATATCCCACCTTGTTGAGATATTCCAGCCACCGTTTCTGGCTCTCGCTCTTCATACCGCCCCGAGTGCGCTTCATCTCAATGTAAAGCCCGTGATACATGCCCACAGGGTAAGGCAGGAAGATGTCGGGTACTCCAGATTTTACCCCCTCAGATTTAAGCAGTGCCGCCGTCCGCTTGTTTCTGTAGCCGCCGTTTGGTATGGCGTGAAGAAATTCCAGCACCGACACCGACTTGCCTGCTATCGTGAGCTTGGGTATTCTTCGGTCGTTCTCCATGAACTCCGCCCAGCGAAAAAGTAAAGCCTGCTCTTCGTGTTCTGTTGGTGTCAAGTCACCGCCTCCTTTTACTCAAAAGCTCTCTCAGATATTCAAGTA
>CALCRR010000379.1 GCA_937894495.1 uncultured Ruminococcus sp.
TATCGTGGCACACTCTTACTGAGGTAAGGTATCACTCCTGCTGTGGGATTCAATTGTCAAGATTCTTTGGGCAAAACAAAAGCCCTTTACATATCATCACGAATAGCAAAGCTAACAGCACACCGAGGTGTACTGCCTGAATTGCATATTCGTGCCGATATGTAAAGAGCCTTGTGGCTTATGGTGTCGGTCAAGCCGACTATGGTGGCACGGTTTTATTAAAAATATTTATGTGGCTTTTAAGCCTAATCCTATTATATCAAACTTACGTTCGGTTGTCAAGACGTTTTGTCGGTATCTGTCTGATTTTGTAGGCTTGCACAAGTGTCACAGGGGGTGGCATATGGGGTGTCATATTCAACATGACGAAAAAAGAGCAGCTCTCGGCTGAAAGCTGCTCTCTATAATATATATGTGCAGATTTTGAAAAAAGGTATAAAATCACAGGACATTTAATTTTTGACTTGTAGGACAATTTTGTTTGATCATCACTCTGCTCTTTATACTGTAAATTTCGCCAAACAAACGAACAGTAAGCTGCAAATGCAGTAAAATAGGGACTTATAGCGTTTTTTATCCAACGAACAGCCGCCGAACATCGACTAACAAGCGACGAACAGAGCAAACACAACAAACATCTGCCGAACAGCGTTGAGCTCCGATTTTACGGGGTTTCAGAGGTCATGTTCGGTTGTTCGGCGGATTTTAAGGGATAGAGAGCAATAGCTCTATGTCAAAACTGCTTAAATAGCAGTTTGAGTGTATCTGCTCTGTGTAACAACCGATGCGGTGGCTTGAACAGCTTTTGTAATTGTGGTTTACTGCAGCGATTTTATACAAACCCTCCCGTGATGCTTTCACTGCATTTTTTATTTTCTCCGGCGTGCCGATTGCGGCACTCCCACTAAACGATAAGTTACGGTATGTATAGTCGATTTTGCGGTATTGATGATATTAGACCATGGAGCGTGGAGGTAACGATATGCTTGTGACAGCAGTCGGTCATTATGCAGGGTTGTAGTTGGCATAGGATGAATAAAATCAGGATACGGAAGAAGAATTATTTGAATAGACTTAATGGCTCGGAGAATACCCTCTGAGCCGTTTTCTTTTCAGCGGATCGTTTTCCAAATAATCACAACGCACAGCTCTGAGGGGCATTTTTGTTCTCTTGAGAGTAAAGTAAAAGAACTATTACACCCCAAAACAGAAAAAAGCTTGGCATACTTCGTATTTGAAGGTAGCCAAGCTCTTTGTTTTGTAGTATAATATAGCTACAGAAAAAAACGAGCTGTCTGAAGCGATGAGGACAATGGAAGAATATCTTCGCCATGAGCAGAGCCGAGATAAGAAGCAGAAACGGAAGTGGATGACTTTGATTGATATTGCTTCCATTCCGAATATTTTGTCAAAGATGACAAAACTGTAAGATTCAGATAAAGTAATTGTAAGGCAGCCATGCTATAATAGGAGCAAAGAATGGGAGGGCAGGCTTATGGAATTATTAAAAGTGGAAAATCTTTGCAAGGTATACGGCAATGGTGAGAATGAAGTCAGAGCTGTGAACGGTGTGTCTTTCAGCGTTCCGAAAGGACAAATGGTCGCTATAGTCGGAGCGAGCGGTTCGGGTAAATCCACACTTCTGCATATGATCGGTGCAGTTGACCGTCCCACATCGGGCAAGATCTTTTTGGACGGGCAGGACGTATTCCGGCAAAACGACCATGAGCTTGCGATCTTCCGCAGACGGCAGGTCGGGCTGATATATCAGTTCTATAATCTGATACCTGTTCTGACTGCTGAAGAAAACATCACGCTCCCGATACTTATGGACGGCAGAAGACCCGACAGAGAGCATCTTGAAAAAATACTGGATATGCTGCGTCTTAAAGAACGCAGAGATCATCTTCCCTCGCAGATGTCTGGCGGTCAGCAGCAAAGAGTATCCATCGGCAGGGCTGTTTTTACTTCTCCGCAGTTAATTCTCGCAGACGAACCGACGGGAAATCTTGACAGTAAAAACAGCGCCGAGATCATGGGGCTGTTCCGTCGCTCCAACCGTGAGCTGAAACAGACTATCATTATCATCACACATGATGAAAACATTGCCAGACAGTGCGACCGTATCATTGTGCTGAACGATGGCAGGATCATTTCCGATGAAGCAAATGCATCACCGAAGGAGGAAGATCACAATGAGATATGAGTTCCTTCTCGGCTCACGCTATATCAAAGCACAGAAACGGCAGTCTGCGTTTACCGTTATCAGTATCGCTGCTGCTGTTGCCGTCATGACAATGTTCTTTCTGCTCTACAGCGTCATTATGAACTGCCTGAGAACTGCCGTTTACAGCGCAGCACCCTATCACCTGCATATCTCCGATCTGAACGAGGAACAGGGCGAGGCATTACAAAACATAGACAGGGTCAAAAGCGTGAAGCTGGCATGGCAGGAAAACGGAGCGGTAAGCGCATATATCCTCTTTGATGGGAACATCGGGGAAAGCACCGAGTGGCTACGGAATGCGGAGACACAGATCGGCATAAAGTTTCAGGAAAAGCAATGTGAATGGAATGATACGCTGATGCTTGCCGATCTTGCGGATAAAGAAGCAAGTATGAGACAACTGCGCATATTCGGTGCATTCTCTGTCTTTGTGATATTTACAGCAATATCTCTGCGGCTTGTCATCGACACGGCGTTTGAAATATCGTCAAAGGAAAGAGAACGTCATTACGGGGTACTTCGGTCTATCGGCGCAACACCCGAACAGATCGTCAGGATCATTCTCGCCGAGGCGCTCCGTCTTAGTGCTGTCGGGATACCTGCGGGACTGCTGGTGGGGATACTGCTTGCCTTTGGTATGTATAACGCTCTGCTTATCGCTGGCATAGCAGACCTGTTTTCAAGTATGACCTCAGCGACCCTCTATTTGCCATTTAAGGTAAGCCCTCTCATGCTGCTGATCTCGGCAGGTGCCGGACTTGTCTGGGTGTTTCTCTCTGCCTACGGTGTCGGGATGCGTGTCATCAAAAAAGCACCCATGGAAGCTATCATGACCCGTGAGAATAATGTAAAAAAGGTAAAAAAGCATACACTCTCGGGACTACTGTTCGGCGTTTCAGGCAGTATTGCAGCACGAAACGCAAGGAGACAGAAAAAGCGTTTCCGCATCACTGTCGCGGCACTTACTGTTTCGATCACTGTTTTTGCCGTATTCGGTACGGTCGCTTCATCGGCAGAGCAGTTCATTGAGGGGATCGAGAATACGATCTCGGCAGACCACGACCTCGTTGTAACTTTCAAGGCAGACAGCGGGCAGAAGCGTACATATAAAGAAGCGGAAGAAGCTATGGAGCAAAGCGGATTTTTCTGCGATATAAATATAATCATCACCGAGAAATGCAGTACGGCAGAAGATGACCCGAAGAGCTTTTCTATCTGCTATGTCAACCGCACGGCGTATGAACGATTATTCGGCAAGGGCGCCCCCGTTAACTATGATGAGCTCGAAAGCTCGGGCGGTTATGTGATAAACACAGGTGCGAAAGACGGATATGAGCCGCAGGCTGATACGGGCGAACGGATAGCAGTCGATATATCAAGGAAAACAGCCGAAAGCGGCACTCCCGGGAATGAACTGCTGACCCATGACCTGACAGTCGTAGGAAAGGCAGCTGCGGGGGGCTCGGCGATCGAATACAACGGCTCGCTGTACGGTGCGCTCTCGACCTACGATGCGGTACGGGAGGAATACTTCGGAGACAGCTATAAAGACGCTGAATGGTGTTACTGTTCACTGCTCAAAGAGGAAAAATATCAGGAGGCAATGCAGTGGATCGAACAAAATCCGGAGCTTGTAAAGCTTGAACACGATACCTATCAGACTGATCGTATTTTCGGCTCGGTCATGTCGGCATTAAGGGCAGGGGTGCTGTTTTTAAACATTCTTGTAGCGGCTGTTGCGCTCATCAATCTCATCAACATAATCTCCACGGGTATAGCGAACCGCAAAAGCGAACTGGCTGCTCTGCAATGCATCGGCACAACGCCGGGGCAGCTTTACCGCATAGCGATCATCGAATGTCTGCAATTTGCACTGACTGCTGCTCTGATATCTGCTGTTATCAGCGGGCTTATTCTGTTCGCAGAAGGACGCCTGCTTTCCGCATTGGAGGTCGGTATGTTTTCGGGAATGCCCAATGCAAAGCAGGGAGAACACAGCCTTTTCAGCGGCATCAGTGCCGGAATGCCGTTCCTGCGTGTCGGGATGGGTACGCTGACAGCCTTTGTCACGGGCTGTGTTACATCGGTCGTTATGCTCAAACGGCAAAAACGTGAAACGCTCTCCGATCGGATCAGGGGCTCGGAGATAAGCATAACTCCGAAGAAAACGCATATCCTGCGAAATACGGCTGTTGTCATCACGGCGGTTTCTCTTCTGACGGTCGCAGGACTGCGCATATTCAGTATATCGTCCTATCATCATGACCGGAAAGAATACGAAAAGGCGGGCTATCTTGACCTTGTGGAGTCAAACGGTTTCAAGATGAACGTATACAGTACGGGTGCGAAAAACGGAAAGCATACTATCGTCGGGCTGGCAGGACTGGGCGTGAACTGTTTCCCTGCTGCGGCAGAGGAGCTGAACAGCATTCTCGGCAAGGAAAATACCCTCGTCTATCCCGACCGTGCAGGCTGCGGATTCAGCGATGATTCTACAAAAAAGCAGACCCTCGATCAGGTCGTTGAGGATTACCGCACAGGACTGAAAGCTGCCGGATTTGAAGCGCCGTATGTCCTGATGGCGCACAGCTACGGCGGCTATTATGCCGCATACTGGCAATGTATGTATCCCGATGAGGTGGAAGCGGTGGTGTTCCTTGACGGCACATATCTTCCCAAGAATGACTGCTGGACGTCCTATATGTCGGACGAAACAGACCCTGAGGTCATGCGCAGATATCTGACACGTTCGCAGCTCGGTCTTGACAGAATGACACAGACACAAAAGAGCGAGGAAGAAATTCAGCTTCTCACGGCATTTTTCACACCCGAGCAGCAAAGAATGCTGGAGATCACCGGTAACAGGTCTGTGACCGCCGCTCTCATCTCCGAGATGATGCATGATAAGGAAAATACGCATACGCTGGACGAAACACTTAGACCAACAGATATTCCGAAGCTGTACCTTTGTACTGCATTTACCTCCGAGAAGGATATGCAGACCTATTATCGTTTCATGCAGGAGCATTACTCAGCGACGGGACAGACATTTTCCTCCGATCCCGATGCGATGGCAAGGTCGATGTGGGAGGCTGAGGGCTGGAGTTACCGGAATATCATGAATGATGTGGAGCAATATGCTGAAATGATCGGAAACTGTCGGGTGCAGTATATTCCTGCCGAGCACGGCATCTCCTATGCGCAAAAACCAGATGAGTACGCAAATTCGATACTTGATTTTCTTGCGGAAACGACCAAATAAAACAAAGCGGGCGGTTTTTATCCCGTCCGCTTGCATTCATGGTGAAAGTATGCTATAATAGAAGTATTCAGGGGGTGGACACGATGCCTAAAATCCTGTTGGTCGAGGACGATGAACAGCTTGCGAGATTTCTCATGCGGTTCCTGAACTCGGAGGGTTATACCACAGACTATGCAAACGGACAGAAGGACGGAATAAGATTATTTGAGGAAAACACCTATGACTGCGTGCTGCTTGATATTTCGCTCAAAGACGGCAACGGCTATTCGGTCTGTGCAGCGATCAAGGCACTGAATGATACCCCCGTCATTTTCATCACAGCATCGGCAGATGAAGCCTGCACCGTGGCAGGCTTTGAGATCGGTGCGGACGATTATATCGGAAAGCCCTTCGGCACAAGGGAACTGCTTGCCCGTATGAAAAATGTCATGCGGCGGCATCAGAGGTCATCTCCGATGCTGAAATGCGGCAGCGTGACGATCGACCCGATAAAGGGTATTGTCCGGAAAAACTGCAGCGAGATCATGATGTCTGCGCTGGAATACCGTTTGCTGCTGGTATTCTTTTCAAATAAGGATCAGCTGCTTTCACGAGACAGGCTTGCGGAGGAACTATGGTCGCTTACGAAAGGATTTGTATCCGATAATACTCTGAGCGTTTATATCCGCCGTTTGCGTGAGAAGATCGAGGACGACCCGCAGGAGCCGCAGATCATCATCACGGTCAGAGGGCTTGGCTATAAGGCGGTGGACGAATGAGAGATAAAAAGCGCAGGCTCATTCACATTCTTCTGACCTTCGCTTTGATAATTCCCTGCTTGTTTTTCAGTATTCCTTGTGCAGTCATGGTGACAGTATCCTCGGCGGTATTCCTTGTATTCTATGAAATGCTGTTTGCACAAAGGCGCAGCAAGGTCATGAAGCTGTGCGATGACATCGACCGTATCTTGCGCAGTGATGATCTGATCTCGTTTGACGAATACAAAGAGGGCGAGCTGAGCGTGCTTTCTGCGGAGATACATAAAATGACGATACGCCTGCGTGAGCAGAATGCGGAGCTGCAAAGTGAAAAGCAATTCGCCAAAGAAGCACTGGAGGATATTTCGCACCAGCTCCGAACACCGCTGACCTCGGTCATGATGATCCTCGGACTGATGCGCTCTTCGGAACTGACGGAAAAGGAACGTGTGGAGTATCTGCAAGACTTGTATGAGCTTCTCGCGCGTATGAAATGGCTGATAGAAACAATGCTGAGCCTGTCAAGGATCGAAGCAGACGCAGTCAGATTTGCGTCAGATGTTGTTTCCTGCCGTGAGCTGATCGAGCGGTGTATAGATACCGTATCCGTGACTGCGGAGCTGAAAGGCGTGGAGATAAGGACAGAGATCGACGGAGAGCCCGGATTTACAGGCGATCTTCATTATACCTCAGAGGCAGTCATAAATCTGCTCAAAAATGCGATCGAGCATACACCAGAGGGCGGTACGGTAACTGTGACCGCAAAGAGCAGCAGTATTTCAGCAGAGATCACTATCACGGACACGGGCAACGGTATTCCCGAAACGGAACTGCCGCATATTTTCGAGCGTTTCTATCGTTCCTCCGAGTACACTAAAAACGGCTTCGGCATCGGGCTTGCATTTGCCAAAAAAGTTATTTCTGCACAGGACGGAAGCCTGAAAGCCTCCAACCGAAAGCCGCACGGTGCGGTGTTTGATATTACGTTCTACAAAACAACAATATAAAACAGTCAGAGGTTTCTACTGAAGCGTCTGACTGTTTTTTATTTTTGTTATAGCAAAACATTCTGTTTATAGCACTTATTTATTATTTGTAATAATTCTTGTGCAAGGCGCAGTAATAAAAGCAGTTTCCTCGGTGAGTTTTTACAAACTAATTCTTGACATCTTTGTGAGCCTTATCGACTATCGCTCTGAATGTCTGCGGAGTGACAGCAAGGCTCTCTAACTTCGACCGATACTCCGCAAGCATAGCAGATATTTCTTCAACTCCCTGACGGATTTCCTGCATATCTTCGGGATAGATTTTATTTGTCTGATCAACCCGAATTGCGATGCTGTTTATGCTGTCGGAAATTTCATCAACTCTTGCCTTGATCGGTGCAAGTTCTTCGTCCGTGATCTCGATTATGGGAGCGGCGATAATGGAGTTAAGCATATACTGCGACATCGAGCGCAGACCGCTCTCGGCTGTGTAGCGTTTCAGCTTTTCATACTCCGTGCTGTTGAGCTTTAATTTCATTCGCACGGTTTTACGTTCCTCGTCTGATTTTACATTCATAGACAAACCTCCAAAATTTTAGTATTCGCCCATTTTCATTGTCTATTATATCACTTTTTCTTTCATTTTTCAAGCGGGGTCTTAGGGGTGCAAAACCCTCTAACAAGCTCCTGTATTCAGGGTGGTCATTTTTCAAAATGTACCCCATGAATACCGTGCTTGCTGGGTTTGAAAGCCAGCGCATATTGTGAACTTGTGTACACAATATGCAGAGCTTGCTGGGTGTGATTTTGATGTTCTTCCGACCGTTAAGGTCGGAATGGTTAGTTATCATCGTTTCTGTGAAAAAATTTCTAAGCGACTTTCCATAATCGATCTCTCGCTCGTCAGAGCGTTTGGAGCTGTGCGACTTGAAACAACCCTACAACGTCACGACGAGCATTAGGCTTGCCACATAGCTGTTGATTTCCTGCGGAATGGCATTCGTCAAAATAACGGCGAACAATCCGTCACAAAGCATTTGCTCTCCTACCCATAATCTAAAATCCCCGGTCATTTTTTAGAACGGAAAACTGCATTGACACACAAAACTTCGTGCGCAATAGCAGTAGACAAAGCCCCTTGTTGCGCGCTATAATTGGAGTATGGAAAATGATTTCCGAAGTCCAAAAGATTGGGGGTGATGATATGGCTGACACCGCAAAGAAGCTCACGAAGCTTGATGAGAAGATCAAAAAGCTGAAAGAGCGTATCAAGACCGACACGGCTGAATGTGAAAAGCTGAGTGAACAAAAAGCTCTGCTGATCTACCAGTCGCTGTGCAGGCGGTATAGCTGTGAGGGACAGGCTCTTGCCGATATGATCGCAAGAGAACATGAGCAG
>CALCRR010000380.1 GCA_937894495.1 uncultured Ruminococcus sp.
TTTTGCGAAATGCCCGGACAGCTTATACCGCTGCCAGCGGGTTATTTTTATAAAATTTTTCCGAGGGCGGCTCGTCACCGACCTCGGATATTCTTTATTTCCTCTTGGGCTTTTTCTGTGCAGCAGCTTTCTTCTGCTCGTCCTGCTTCTGTTCGCGTTCGGGAGCGTTCTTAAACTCCGACAGTTCCTTGAAGCCAAAACTGTCCACATAGTAAGGCTTATCTTTTATCACCACAACGTCCGATACGGACAAGCTATGTCCCTTGAAATCGGCAGGACGTTCCATATTGAACTTGGTGTAGAGAGCTTCAAGCTGCTCACCAATGGTGCTGCCAGCCTGCTCAAACTCCGTAAAGTCACCTTCATACATCTTGTCATAGGTAGAAATGTCGGGAGATTTGCACTGCTCCGTAAGACTATCAAGACTGATGAAACGTATCTCTCTTGTTTCAGCAGACATTTTAAGCTGATAGATCTCGAATGTAGGCTTGTCCCTCGGAGGTGTTGGCGGTGCGGGGGCGGCTATTGCCGACTTTAATGCCTCATTGCACTTAAAATAATCGCCGTAGCACAGAATACCCGTCTGGGTATATGTACCTTCCTTCTCATCAAGGGTGTACTTGGTGAGCATATGAGTGGAATCGGACTTGTCATCACACTTTTCAATGCGGTACTGTGTTTTCAGAAGGCCTTGACTTGGCTCATACATTTTAGCAGATATTTCATCAATAGTCTGCGGGTGGACAAGCTCCACATGAGCCTGTGTCTTGCGCTGGTCATACACATCAAGCAGAGCCGTCTTTGCTTCTGCCACCGAAGGAATGTTATCCTTGACAACTGTAACGATTCCGTCCGCAGCTATGCCGACCACAGCATACTTATTGTTATTATTCTGGCGCACTCCGTAATACTCCGTAGGCAGCTCTGCCACACCTGCCGTTGCAAGCCTGCGCTCGTGAGCTTCCTTGAAACGGGCATACTCCTGCTCATTTTCGTGGGCATAGGTCTTTTCCTGCATGAGCGCATAGACCTCCGGTGTCATATCGCCGTCACCGGGCATACCCATAGCGTCGATATAATGAGCGTTGATCTTCGTGACCTTCTTGTAGAAATCATCGGCGGAAAGCCCCGACTCCTTCTGCTCCCGGTCATATGCGTCATTGTCAAGCCAGCCGATATCCTCTACAAAATACTCGTTTGCCGAGGTTTCATAATATTTGGTTTCGGGAATACCACGAAAATCATCAGCGATAGTCACCTTCTCAACAGGCAGCAGATACTTGTCCTTGAAATAGTCGGGCAGCTCTGTTCTTTCCTCAACAACAGCCCTCTCCCTCTGCAAATGGAAGCGCTTGTCGATCAGCTCCTCAAAAAGGTGATTCATTATGACAGGGTGCGTTTCGGTCAGGAATTTCAGCCTTGTCTTGTCCGAATCGAACATATACTGCCGAGCCATGTCCTTGACCTCTTGGGTGAAGCGCCCGTCATGGTTTTTAAGCTGAATTGTCGCAGCTACGGTGTACATAGCACGGTCAATACCGAACTTGTCAACCAAATTCTGCACAAACCCCGACAGATTTCTGCTCTCATAAGCCGAGTGGATATTCTGCTCTATGAAATCCCGACAAACCTGTGAAGCCTTGATACTCGCCTGAAGCTCTGACAGCCGCCCATTCATTTTAGCGTCCATGTATGACTCCACAACGATAGGCACCGTCTTGTAGTCGAAAGCAGCATTGGATCGCTGTGGCATATTTGACAGAGAATCAAAAAGTGCGTCGGACAGACTGCCGCCCTGACGGGGGATATTATCAAAATCCCCGGTAAAGGGGCGGACATTGCTAAATCCTCCCCTGTCCGCAAAGGCAGGTGCCGCAAATGCCGGCTGATAATTATTCTGATTATATCCGCCCTGCTGGTTATTGGCTCGGCTATTCTGCTGATATGACAGCTTGACCTCTGCGACCGCCGCTTCATAACGAGGTATATCTGCCCTATTTATGGTGATAGTGGTGCTGTACCCCTTGCGCAGGCCACTGAAACGAACTCCATACTCATTGAGCTTTGCCGCTATGTTATCCGCATGGCGGTTTTTGAGGTTTCTGTAATACTGCAATTCATTTCGATTGCCAAGCTGCTCATAGGGTGTGTTGCCGATTACATTAGAATTTGTCTGCTGCGGCTGCTGATAGTTATTCTGTTGTCTTGTGTTCGCAAGATTGCCGACCCTTGTGAGAAGCTGATTAGCTTCACCGGAGATCTGTGCATTACCGACGTTATTGACTACCATGCCAAGATACTCGGTAATAGTTCCTATATTGCCTGTCGCCAGATCGTTCTGGATACCCTGCACCGCTTCTTCACGGTTGCGCCCCATATTGCGGTAGCCGTTTGTGTTGTATTCATACAGAAAGCTCTCAATATCCTGCGCAAGCTGCTGCGGGTTATCGTTCTGCTGATAGGGAGCATTATTCTGCTGAAAGCCCTGTCTGCCGTTGCGCTGGTCATACATCTGCTTGACCTTATCCACCGCCTGCTCATACCTCGGAATGTCAGCCGCATTTATGGTAATGGTGGTAGTCCCGCCCTTGATGATACCGCTGAAACGTACACCGTCAGCTTCAAGCTGCCTTGCGATGTTCTGCGCGTGGCGGGTATTGAGTCCTTTATAATAATGAAGCTGCCCTCTGCCGCCAAGCTGATCGTAGGGCGTATTGCCGATGATATTGTTATTTCTCTGCTGATAGCCGCCCTGCTGCGGGTAATTCTGCTGATTGTAATTGTCATAAAACTGCTGATTTCTCACGTTTCCTAAACCTCCCTTGTCGAAATCCAACTCTGCCGAATACTGATACTCGCTGAGTGCGAGCTGTGCCGTGTCCGGGGCATTTCCTATCTGCTCAAAGCTCTGCGCCCTCACACCGTCAATGAAAACATCAAGTCCCCTGCCCCACATCTCTATCGCTTCCGTCCTCGATACAGGATACAGGTCGGGATTATCCAGAGCTGAAACCACCTGCTTTGGCTCCTTTTCAAGTCCGAACAAGCCGGAGAAGCTCTCTACCTCCTCCCTGTTTTCAGCCATACCCTCTGTACCGTCTGGATAGAGCAGATAGACAGCCTCGCCCCTGTCATAAGCCGCCAGCGCTTCCTCGGTAGTGTCGATAGGGTCCATGTACTGAAAATCATAACCATAGCTGTTGCGCTGATTTATGGTGTTGGCGGTATCGTCGATAAGCTTGAACACTGCCCCGATGTCAGTATCCTTTTCAGCCTGCTCCATAATCTTGACGGTATCGCTTTCCTCGAACACAATGCCGTTCTGCGTTACGATGTCCAGATACATCTCTGCTTTCTGGATATTGGAAAGCTCGTTGTCTTCCATAATTTCATTGACCGTCAGATCTCGCTTTTTGTATTTGAGCAGTTCCGAGTCGATAGCTGTATAAAGCTGCTTTGAAGCCTCCTGTATGCACAATTTTATTCATCGTTCTAATTGATCTGTTTATTGCAGTCTTTGTAACTCCCTCAATTACTGCCATTTCATCGACTGACAAGCCATAAACATAATACAGAAGCGATCTTCTATACAATTCTTCACTTCTTGGAAGCATTATATCTTTCATCCACAGTGCAGCAATAATGCCCTGAGTATTGCTGTCAGTATAGATACCATATTGCTCCCCACATTGTGATTCATCAAAACAACAGTTTATTAAATGTCTTGAATTGCTTACTCTCTGAGCGTGATCCTCCCTCTTATTCTTCATAAGCTCCTCATAAACCTTACGGCTGACCTCGCAGTATTCTTCATTACTGCAATTATCAGGATAAAAATCCGAAAGCTTTATTCTTACCGCATCGTTCCCGGCTGCATTCTGGTATTCATTTTCAAGCTCCTTGTATTTCAGAAGCTCCTCATATATCTCAACAGGAACATCTTCATCATCGTTCTCATCGGGCTCGGCTCCCTCTGCAATTTTCTTTAAGCTAATGAGCATATTATATGTTCTAACATCAAGCTCGGTGTACTCCTTTGGGGAGCAGAGGCAGGGGTAGAAATCCTTTGTTCTGACAATTATCTTTCTGCCGTTATCCCTTGTTTCGATGATATACTGCTTGTCAACGATCTCGCTGTTTATCCTTACATTTGTATCCTTGATAATGCTGTTCATAATGTAATTCCTCCGTTTTGAAATTAAAGTTTTGATTTTTTCAGGTCGTATCAAAACGGAATATCAAGGATATTTAGCTGTCTGACACAGCCATTTGCTCTGTATAAGCATAAAAAAAGTCCCTTCCACGAGCAAATGCCGTGAAAGGGACTCAAACGCAGTACGAAAGACCGAGCATAGTGCTTGTAGACACAAAAAAGCGCCGCAGAAATGAACGGATACAGACAGCCTATACGCTATCTATTATCCATTCTCTTTCGCACGGCGCTGTGTCAGCTATACTGCACCCACTCGATTTGAAATCGTAATGAAATATTCTATTGTAACTGTTCTATCGGAAATGCTACCCGATCATTCTCTTTGCCGCTTCCTCTGTGGGAAACAGCCTGTTTTCTCTTAGCCGGACCCCGCCCGGACTGTCGGCAAACCGCAGCGTATATAGGCCGCCGCCAAACCTTAAGACCACACATTGCCTGATGAAGCGAACACTCTCTATAATGTAAACAGTATCTCCCGATCTGTACCTTATTCTCATGATATGTTCATCTCCCATCTTCGTTTTTATTGCAGAGCCACTCTCTCCGCAACTGTGGTTATCGTTATATATAAGCTGTGACGCGCTGTCTTGTAGTCCTGAAAGTCCAGAACATTAAGCTCTCTGCATTTCGGACACTGCATTTCAAACATTCCCGACTTTAACTCCGGGAACACCTTGAACAACAGGAAATGACAGTTAGGACAGCGAACATCCCTTTTTGCCAGATCAATCGTGAGCTGCTTTCTTAAATCGAGGGTATATCTCACGCTGTCGGTCATATATGTTACAAAGTTTTTCATATCGCCCTGACCTCACTCTGAAAGGCAAGGCGGAGAAACTCGGATACATTATGCTTTTCGAGCAGGTCAAGGTCATAGAGCCTGCCGACAAGCATATCATAAGAAACTTTAAGGTATTTAGCCATTTCTGCAAGCCTTATCTTATCCTCGGCTATAAATATGCCCTCACCATAGACCTTTATATTATCATATCCAAACATATCCCGGTAAACATCTGTAACCAGTTCTTTGGGAAGAAGCAGCACAGCGGAGCCGACATCAGCTCTCCACTCACGCTTTTTCATCATTTCCATATACTTGCTATACTCCATAGAGCCGTCATTCATCATAAGTATCTCAATAGGATAGGCATTGACAATGCTGTCTATGTAGTGCATAAGCTCATGCGCAAGGACTTCCCTGCGCTTAATATGATCGTTCTTCAGACGTATATCCAGAAGTATAGTGTTTTTGGGAAAGACATAGTTAATTTTCTTGTTACCTATAACAACGTCGATTCCCACATGACCGTTTGAGGTATATCCAAAAGGCTCTGCCTCCTCATTTGCAAAGCGGACATAGTAAACGGTCAGCTTAAAGAATTTGCAAGCCAATGACGCTACATCGACCGGCTCGGTCATTCTTTCCCCATTCATAAAAGAGTAGATTATCTCCTCACAGACCGCATTGATCCTGGCTTTCGTAAACTCAAAATTCAACTTCCATTCCTTTCTATTGAACCGAAGGCAGCTACGGGGATAACCGCCAGCGTTCAAATTTTTATTGATATATTTTAGATAATTATTGTTGTCTGAGACCTCAACGGATAACTGGGGGCTTTCGACAGATATAATATTAGCACATCAAGTACACTTTGTCAAGTGCATATCAGAAATTTTGTTTGTTCACACAAAAAAGTGAATTTAAAAAATTTTCTTTCTGATTATTCCTCCAAAAAATCCCAAAGCAGGCAAACTGTCCAATAAAATGCATTGACAAATCAAATCACTTGTGCTATTATATTTAAGGACAGTTCACTCCAAAATGCGAACTGTTCAAGAAATCACCCACTTAAACACGGAGGAAACAATATGACGTTTGGTGAAAAACTAAAACTGGTACGAACAGGTGCAGAAGAACGGCAGGAGGATCTCGGAGAATCCATAGGAATTACCAAGAGGACAATTATCCTGTATGAGCAGGGAGAGCGCACACCGAGGGACGACAAGGTATATGAAGCTCTCTCAAAGCACTACAACACGCCTGTTGAGTTCTGGAAAGAGGATAAAGAGGACGATCCTGATAAAATAGAGGAGTATTCCCGTTACAGAAAAACAAGAAATGCTGCAAGGAAGCTTATTGATGACGCACAGGGCTTATTTGCAGGCGGCTCACTTTCCGATGAGGACAAGTACAAGGTCATAAAGGCTTTGGAGCAGACCTTCTGGAAGATCGAGGAGAAGATAGACGGCAATCCATTTGACTGACGCGGAGGATAGGAACAGTTGAAAGACATTCACGAAATTGTAGCCGAGCTTGTAGAGGAACACGGTACTAATGATCCTTTGGAGCTTGCAGAGGCTCTTGGTGTTATGGTTGAATTAAGAGATTTAGGCGGATTGAACGGAATGTATGTGCAATACAAGGGGCAGCCCATTATTCTACTAAACAGGGATTTAGAGAAGCATGACCTCATATTCGCCTGTGCTCACGAATTAGGTCATCATGTGCAGCATAGCGATCTCATAAAGGAGCCGTTTCTTTGCAGCTTCAAGGTATTTGATTTCAAGGATAAAACAGAATATGAAGCCAATGTTTTTGCGGCTCACCTTCTTATAGACGATGACGAGCTGCTCGATATTCTTACAGAGGGCTATGATGTTCTCAAAGCTGCGATGATCTTAGAGGTCAATCCTATTCTATTGAATATAAAGCTTAGCGAAATGAACAGAGAAGGCTACAACTTTGATACAAGCTGGAGCACCACAAGACTGTATTGACCCCCTTCCTGCTGCTATCCACAGGCAGCAGAAAAATATACCCGGACATCGTAACGATGCTCGGAAAACAAAAAAGGCGCAGAAATGTGAAAGCTCACATCTCTGCGCTTTTTAACGCACAATTTTCAAACCGCTTCTTTTTAGAATAATAATATCTCACAAGCTCACCGTAGGGCAGCCAGATCTCAGCCTGCTCGATCTTGTCATAAATATTTGAAAGGATAACGTTATCGAAGCGCTTGCTGTATCTATTACCGTTTGCTTTGAACATAGACAAGTATTCCTCATAGAGCCAGCCAGCAATCTTCTCACGTTGGGACATTTTAAGGTCAGAAAAGGATTTATCCGTCTTTAACAAGCGATCATCTACCATTTTATGGTTTTTTCTTGACATTAAGCATCTTCCACCGTTCTTTATGTGCAATACAGCCACAAAAGTAATGTAAATATATTATACTGATGTTTTTCGGTTAACAGTATTTGAAAAACGAGGTATTTTAGTTGAGACGATTTCCATAAATCACCATTTTCACAACAACTATACATACCGCCCAATAAATTTAAAAGCCCATAAACATAGCGTTTACGGGCTTTTCTGGCTCCCCGTGTTGGACTCGAACCAACGACCCTGCGGTTAACAGCCGCATGCTCTACCGACTGAGCTAACGAGGAATATATGAGAGTTTATATAAGAATATTAAACTCTCTTTCCTATCTAGAAGCTCATACAGTTTTGCGTTATGAATTTTATTCATTCGCTCTACCGACTGAGCTAAGGAGGAATAACTAATTAACTTTTGATTAATATTTTCCTCAACTTTAGCTGTCGGTTTTACGGTGTAAAAACGTTACACTCGCTCTACCGACTGAGCTAAGGAGGATTATCTAATTAACATAAAGTTAATATTTAACATGGTTTCCTCTTGGCTCAGCCGCTTCGATGTTGGGAGTAGAACAGATACCTGTGTTCTACCGACTGAGCTAAGGAGGCAAAGTATATAAAAACTTTTTATCCACTGACCCAAAACGGATCAGTGGAAAAAGGTGTCGGCGACAACTTATCTTCCCGGGCGGTCGCCCGCCGAGTATTGTCAGCGAAG
>CALCRR010000381.1 GCA_937894495.1 uncultured Ruminococcus sp.
GGCTGAGAGTTCCTCAAAGTCTGCTTCAAAAGCTCCCCCAAAGGTGACCACCTCTGAGGCTGAAAAAACAACGGCTGCCACCGAAGCCCCCAAGACCACAACCACCAAGCCTGCCACCACCACATCGGCTGCCAAATCAGCTGATGGCATAGCCCGTGAAGAAGCACTGGCTCTCTCCACCGAGGAAAAGCCCTCGTTTGGTGAGTTTGAGTGGTGCTACGGGCAGTTCGGGCTGGTGAGAGACATTCCCGAGACAGGCGAGCAGCTGACCCGGTCGGGCTCGTGGGTGGGCAGCTGGAAATACCTTATCATCGACACCCCCCAGGAGGACGCCGAGACCTATATCAGAGAGATAGGCAACGCTGAGATAGGCATAACAGGCACCGAAGCAATGATGGTGCTGGACCACTATATTTATGAGATGGACGGCGAGATGTATGACGACAGCTCTACGGTGGACTCTGTGCTCAGCGGCGAGGTGACCTCGGGCACGGTGGACGTTACGGGGGGCGAGCGTATCACTATCAACTATTTCTGGAAGGAAAACGGCAAGGAATATGCCCTTGGCGATATGGTATTGCAGGACGGCACCGAGGCGTACATCGCTTTGGTGAGATGAAAGGAGGATAGCTATGGCTGAAAGCTTTTGTCCCCAGTGCAGGGCGGCACTGCTGCCTGATGCTAAATTCTGCTCAAAGTGCGGAGCGGTGATCGGGGCTGACGCTGCTGCTCAGGCGGCGGTTTCGGTAGGTTTATGCAGCGTCTGCGGTGCGCCGATTTTAGAGGGCGCAGTCTGCTGCTCCAAATGCGGCGCCGATGTGATACAGCCTACGGCTTATTATCAGCAGAGCGCCTATGCTCAGCCGAAGGAAAGCAGTAAAAAAACTAATAAAAAAGCTTCAAAAAAGCAGGGGGCGGTCTTTTAAATACAAAAAACAAAAAGGCTTTCACTGCCGCTTTGTCTATACTGCTGGCAGCCGCCATCGGCATAAGCATTTTTGACTTTAAAGGCGGCGGATTTTTAAGCAAGAGCGGCGCTGATAAGTCGGGCAAAAGCAAGTCGGGGACTGCCGCAATGGAAACAGGCACCGTCAGTGCAGAGTCACCAAAGGTAACTCTCTGCGGCGTTACGGTGGACGTTGACAGTATGATGCTTGAGGAAGGCGAGCGTGAGGTATCGGTAGCTGTGGGTGAGAGCGGCGATAACCCCGACGGCTCACGCTATGAGGAATATGAGCTTGAAATGGGGGAGCATGAGGACTTTTATGTGCCTGTTGAGGTGACCTTCCCCTGCGATGTAGCTGAGGATACCGATGTTATCGTTGAGCATTATGATGAGGGCGAATGGAAGCCGCTGATATCCTATGTTGATGATGAGCAGGGCACGGTCCCGGCTTGCTTCGGCAGCTTTTCGCCTGCCAGAGTGAGCTACTACCCTGTGAGGGTAGACCCCTCTTTATACCGGCTGGTGGTTGACGAGGAAGCGCCCTATATGGCGACTGTTGAGCTCAGGAGCAATTACTGGAACATTCTGCAGCGTATAAACCCCGAGGAATATTCCGACGAGGTAACAGCCTTTATTGACGACCCCAAAAACTACGCCGTTGAAGCCCCAAAGCTTGACCCGAACATGGACGCAAATGCGGCATATCAGGCTTTTACCGAGACCAACACCATGTGGACCTTCTGCGACCCGCTGATAAATATGGGGTTGGAAACGCTGCCATATTCATCGCAGAGCAAGGTGGTAACTTTTATGATAAACCACAGCGATGACCTGAGCGGCGCCATGAGCGCCATACCCTTTGTGGCAATGGCGGCGCAGGTGGGCTTTGACCTAAGCATGGGCGAGGGTGACCGTGCCGAACGTGAAAAAACCGCAGGCTATAACCTCTACAAAAATATCATGACCAGCAGCGGCACTATCTACTCCCTTGTCACGGGCTACAGTAACCTGGGTTTTTCGCTGGCGTTTGCAGGGGTGGCGCTGTTCGGCATGGAGCTTGACTATTTTGTGGACGCTGCAAAGAGCGAGCAGGCTGAAAACGTCAAGGCGGTATTCAACGCTTATTATGACGAGATAGAGCCCTTTGATGACAGCCACTGGTACACCGTTTTTGAAGAAGCCTACTGGCACAACGACGGCAACCCGGATGCAGCTATGCTGGAGGTCAAAAAAGCGGTGGACGAATACTGCTCAAAATTCTGGAAAGAGGTGTATAACGAGGATAACGACGATATACTCTTTGCCACTACATCGGCAGGCTACAAAAAGGTGTTCTTCAACGCCACCACCGAGCAGAAAAATGCCCTTACCGAGCAGCAGAAGGCTAAGGTATGGGAGCTTATCGAGACTGAGTCTATGGTAAAGATACAGCGCTTTTTGCGTGAAAGGCTGCAGGAGCACTCCTGCGAGCAGCTCTCAAAGATAACCGAGACCTATAACCAGGAGCTGACCATAAGGATACAGGAAACTATCGACCAGGAGTCTGCGGACATTGCAAAGTACAAGGGCTGCACCCTGTGCCTGGCGACAGACGGCGTGCAGGTACCCGACCTGCACTGGAACGTTCTCGACGACGAGGAAAATGACGCAGGCTGGTCCATGGACTTTGACTGCACGCTGCCGGGATATCTTAAAATAGGTATGCCCGACCAGGTGCTGGTGTATAAGACCGAGGAGGACTACAAAAACAACGCTGAGCCGCTGACCGTAAGAGAGTTTTCGATAAACCTTGAGGGCAGCTTTACCACAGAGGTGGAGCTTTCGAGCAGCGGTATACCCGAATGGCTAAACGGTGCGTGGAGCCAAGCCTACACATGGAAAGAAGAGGAAAATGAGGATCCCTTCGAGGGTCATGATCACGCATACAAGATAACTATAATAGACGACCACACTTTGCTGTTTGAGGCTTATTATTATCTTCATCCAAATCACCCTGATTTTCCTCACGGACAGGATTATGCCTATGAGCGTGAATACACCTACGACCCCGATACCGAAACTGTGCTAATACCAAGGACTGACACGGGATTGATAGTCGGCAAGGTTTATGACTGGTCTGAGACCTCAATGGCTGATTATGAACTCAAACCTGTAAAGATACAAAAGACTCCGGACAAAGACGCTGTCATAAGGGGCAAGGAGCATGAGTCGGCACGCTTTACCTTTGATCCCATGGAGCTGACAGGAGAAGATACTGAAAAGTCAGGCGATCTGCGCTATAAGCGGCTGGAGGACGAAATGAATGGATAAACGAAGATATGCCGAAAAGCTTTATGAATAAATACATCTGACATCAAAAAACCACGCTGACAGATAAGCTTTGTCAGCGTGGTTTTATATTAAAAACAGCATACCATTTGGTATTTCAGAACCTGTCGAGCTCTTTGCCGTTGACCTTCAGGCGGTATTTGCCGCCCACTGTGTGTATATCTTCCTTTTCGGCGATAATAAAGCTGTCCAGCTCTGTCGAGAGTTTGGCGGAGATGTCGATATCCGTCAAGCCTATCCTGGTGCCGCCCTCAAAGCCGCCGAACAGCAGGGCATTGGCACCCTCGGCGTCGATGCTTACCGACGCACGGTCAATCTTGATATCCGAGCTGCCCCTCAGAGCTCCAAAGGCGGTGAGCATATCGGCGCTTATCTCAAAATCCATATTCACGCTTTCGGCAGATACGCTTATATTGCCGCAGCCTACACAGCCCATTGCCGCACCCAGCTGACTCTCCGACCTGCACTTGACGCTTGAATAGATAGCATGGATATTCGCACTGCCGTACATTGAGCCCACAACAATGCTGTATGCCCCCGAAGCCGAGCCCTCAAAGTCGCAGCCGTGGAGCTCGATATCGATGTCGCCGTCAACAGCACCCAGACAAACGTTGAGAGCGCCCTTGGCATTGAGGACATACCTGCCCCGCCCGATATTTATCCTGCCGCCCAGTCCCGAGCCTATCAGCACCCCTGAGTGGCTGCTTGCAGAGACAGACACTGTGCCGTCCTGATCAAAGTGTATATAACCGTGGGCTGAGGCAAGATCATTGCCTATGCCGTAGTAGTCGATACTGCCCAGCCTGATATCTATACTGCCCAGCCCCGTGAATGTGAGCTGTGCCGAGGCAGGCACTCTTATACCGCTGTTTATCAGCCTGCTCAGCCCCCTTAGCTCTATGGTGACATCACAGCCGCTGCCTATGTCGATACAGGGTCTGCCGGGCAGGTTTGAAAGGCTTGCCGAGTCAAGTATCACCTCGCCGCCGAAGCCCTCGGCTATCTCGATATGTATATCGGGGTCAGCAAACTGTGAGCCTGCAACAGTAACGCTGCCGTCAGAGTAGCCGCTGCCTATGCGCAGGCAGTTATAGCCCTCCTTTGCCAGCTTGTACAGTATCGCCTTTTCGCCCTTCTGCACCGAATATATCCGTGAGCGCCTGCCGTCCTCAAGCTCCTGGTGGTGGTTTTTTATCTCAGCCCTGACTGCATAGGGCAGCTTGTCGATCAGCTCTGCCGAGGGTCTTGCGGTGTAATAGCCCTGTATAAGATCGACCCCCAGCAATATTACCGTTCTCAGCTCCTGTGAGCTCTCAACGCCCTCGGCAAGTGCCATTATGCCGTTATCGTGGCAAAAATCCACTATCTCCCTTACAAAATGCCTTTTGTTGGGGCTGTCCTGTATACCGCTGAGCAGTGAGCGGTCGATCTTGACATAGTTGGGGGTATACCTGAGAAGGTTGCTGATATTTGAATATCCCGTGCCGTAGTCGTCGATAGCAATGGGTATTTTGAGCCGTCTGAACTTCTGCTTGATATCGTTGAGGTCGCTGTCGTTATACTCTGAATTTTCGGTCATCTCGACCACCACACAGTCTGACAGCTGCCTGAACATTTCCTCTATCCTCTCATAGCTTTCGGCGTCAAGGCGCACCTTGGGCATACTGTTGATAAAAACGGGGCTGCTCTCAAAAAGCTCCCTATGGGTATCAACAATGGTCAGCACATTAAGAAAGGTATACTTCTCCACCTCAGAAAGCCTGTCTGTCAGCTCTGCATATTTAAGGATATGAAAGGGAGTTATCCCCTCGATACCCTTAGGACGCATAAGCGCCTCATAGGAGAATATCTCGCCGTTATCCGCACGCACGATGGGCTGGAAGTGGTAGGTGAGCAGATTAAGGTCGAGTATCCTCTGCACCTTGGCGTTCTCCTCCTTTTCACGTTCGGAAAGAGCATCTTTATTTTTTGTCAGTATGTTGAGCTTTTCTCTCTGTGAGATAAGCTCTGACATTACCGCAAACAGCCGCTCGGCAAACTGCCGGGTCTGCTCGTCAGGCTCCTGCCCGTCAGCCGAAATAAGCTGCTGATATCTCACATTGAGCTGCTTTAGCTCTTCCCTGCTGCTCAGACCTTCGGCGATGCTCAGATATTCAGTCAGCAGGGTAATAGTATTTGTTTTCATAGTACCACCTCGGTTGGATATGTGTTTAGAAAGCTGTGTTTAGATCAGTTTACTTCTTCTCGTAGCCCTCATAATAATATGACTGCTCGATGCCCTTGAAGATGATCTCCCTGTCATCGACTTTGTCGGTCAGGTTCGGCTGTATCAGAAAACGCAGCTCAAGATCATTTATCGGGCTTCGCTCCATTGCCTGCAGATACTGCACCTTGTCGATCATTGACCAGTCGGTCACCATACCGAGCCGCTTTTTCAGCATCATATCCAGCCAGATACGTGTGCTTCTGCCGTTGCCCTCCATAAAAGGGTGTGCAACATTCATCTCGACATATTTTGCGATTATCTCCTCAAAGGAGCTTTCAGGCATTTTCTCCACTGCCGCAAGCACCTCGCCAAGGTACATACTGTTAGCAAAACGAAAGCTGCCCTTTGAGATATTTTTAGAGCGTATCTGCCCTGCAAAGTCATAAAGTCCACCGAACAGCGCCTTGTGTATAGCCTGCAGACCTTTAGCCGTACCTACCTCGATATTATCTATCTCGCCGCTTTCAAAAAGCCTTTTAGCGTTTTCAAGACTTTTTTCATTTATCTCATTTACAGTCATTTCACACCTCAGTTCTCCGCTTCACGCCGCAGCACAGCTGCTGTCTTTTTTAGTGTTATATTTATTATATCATTAAATGCATAATAAGTCAAAGGATATTTTACAAAAAGCGCAGACCCGAAAGTCTGCGCCATTGTAATTATTCAAGTAAAGCTGTTATGCAAGATCATTCGATAATGCAACTTGCGACTGAGAGCCTGCGCTACCGTCTAATATCACGGTATTGCCGAAGATTTCATCAAGTTCTTGGATAATTTTCCTCATAATTTGTCTATTATCTTTTCAAAGGTCTTTATTTTTTGTAAAAAATCGGGAAGACCGATGTTGCTCAGTTCGGTATCTATCTGCTCTCTACTTTCTTTCCACCACTCATCGTAGGTGATATCTTCAAGCTTTTCAAGCAGGGAATTGTCTACAGGCGCAAAGTATCTTGTTACTGCGTGCTGAGCCACAAGATAAATTATCCATTCCTCGTCCTCACCCGTGTTGAACGGCAGCTCAAAGATACGCAGCAGACCGTCTCCGTCACGCTTGCAGATAACAGGCATAAACTTGTTGTGGTCAAGAATATAGCTGTAACGATCTTCCAAGTCTCTTTTGGGAGCTATGTGAGCTATTGCAACTGCATCATCTGTGTCACACACACCGCCCTCCATAGAAAAACGGAAAACGTAATCGGTGTTTTTTTCAAGCCTTATGTCACGCCTAATCTGAGACCATGTCCAGCCCCAGTCGCCTATCTCCCATACCTCGGCATTTCCGAAGCTCATGGTAACATAGGCTTTCATTCCTGCGTTGACTTCGTTGCCGTCAAGTGACTGGCAAGTCTCGTCAAACCTGAATTCTCTTGCATTAAAATTTATTACTTTACTCATTTTTAATTCCTCCGTATCATTATCTACGGTCGGAGCGTGAGTAAATTTCAGACGTATGGTATGGTCGTCAGCATACTCTGCCCGACCTTTTTTAACAAGCCCCTTAGCCCTTTTGGGGTAGGTAGCTCCTATCGTTTTTCCATTCACGTCTGTTACAATAACGTTTTTTTCTATGGGTGTCAGCCCCTTTGCAACAAAAGTAAATATTATTAAGTGACTGCCGTTTTATTCTATGGGTGCCATCCCCTTGTCACAAAATCATTATAACAAAAGTTATGATATTTGTCAAGCATAATACTGTTCAGGTCACAGAAATCAATTTTTGAATGAGCAGGCTGTCAAAACAGGCAAGTTTGCAGAAATTTTA
>CALCRR010000382.1 GCA_937894495.1 uncultured Ruminococcus sp.
GTCTATTAAGAAAGGAGAACCCCATGAACGATCAGGCATATAAACAGTATCTGCATTTACGGGAACATCCAGAGGAATTGTCCTTTGACCCTCCGGAAACATTCTGGGACGATTATGAGGAGTTCCTGAATAGCCACGAACCGCCCGATGAGGAGGATACCCTCTGTCACGAAACGCCCGAACAGGTAACCGAAGCCTTCAACAATGCCCGATGGGTCTTTGCAAATGGTGTCACACGAACGCTGAATGACTTCGTGTCAAGACTCAACAACAATATCTGTGCAGTCGGCGGAAGCGGCACTGGCAAGACAACCAGCTTCATTGAGCCGAATCTCTTTCACCTTGAAGGGTCAGGTGTTTTCTCCGACCCAAAGGGAACTCTGTTGAACAAGTATGGCGAACGGTTACAAGCACAGGGCTACAAGGTCATCGTCATGGATTTTCAGAATCCGGAAAAATCGGTTCACTGGAATCCTCTGAAAAATCTCCATTCCTCGCAGGATATCCTCCGCTTAGCATATGCTATCGCCTTTGACCCACGCTCGGCGTATACCGCTGACCCATTCTGGGATAACGCAAATGTCATGTATTTGTGTGCGCTGATCGGCTATATGATCGAAACGAAATACTTCAACTGTAATTTCCGTGGACTGCTCCGCCTGATGGATGAGGGAGAACGCTTTACACGCAGATTCGACAGGGATGGATACCGTCAAAGTACGGAGAAAGCCTCAAAGCTCTCTGACCGATTTGAACGGCATCACAAGAATAACCCGAATAGCTGGGCGTATGAGCAGTTCAAAGCAGTCGATTCCGCAACCGAAAAGACCTACGATTCGATTCGTGTCACCCTTGCAGCAAAGCTGGCAAATTTCAGCTCCCGTGAGCTGGAAATGATGATGTCATCAAATGATATTGACTTTTCCGACATCGCCAAACAGCGCACTGCTGTATTCGTCCTCCAGAGCGATACCGACCGTTCTATGGATACACTTGTGAACCTGTTTTTCTCGCAGGCAATTAACAGCCTGATCGCCTATGCCGATACTTGTGAGAATCAGCGCTTACCGATACCAGTCAGATTTTTCCTTGATGATTATGGTGCGACCACTGCGATCCACAACCTTGACACGATCATTTCCACGATCCGTTCCCGTGCGATCTCCGTATCGCTGATTCTCCAGTCCGAAGCGCAGCTTGCCTACAGCAGCAAGCGTGGTGCAGACAAGACAATTCTTGCCAACTGCGACACCTATATCTACATGGGCGGTAACGACATTGAAACGGCAAAGGCAGTCAGCCAGCGGTGCAATAAGCCTCTGGAGCAAGTGCTGTATATGCCTGTCGGTCATTGCTGGGTATTTGAGCGCGGCAAGAAGCCCGTTTATGCCGAGGTTGCGCCCCGCCCCGATCTTCACGAGATCGAAAAAGCGATGCACGAGTATGGCAGTGAGACTGTGTGAGGTGTAAGACAAATTTGTCCCTTGTCCCCTGTCATGAGGGGACAAGGGAGCAAATATACTGTCAAATCAATTTTTCCCAAGTGATTCTATAAAAACGAGTAAATGCTGGAAACGCCCATTTTGCGGATTTATATACAATGTGATATACTATTATTATCACAAGTTCATAAACAGGAGGTTCATTATGATAAAGCTGAACATCAATCAGAAAAGCTCTGCGCATGAAATGAGTCCCTTTGCAATGATGCTGTGCAAGGTGCTTGAAAAGCACACAACAGCGTAGCATATTACGCTGTTGTGTCTACTGATTCCATTACGGATGAATATACTGATTCATGTAGTATGCGCCATTGAACATGATTGTCTTTACTGCATGGGAGGCAACCTCTTCAATCGCTTCCATATCATAGTCAAAGCCCAAATCACTTGCAAACACGAAGGGTTCGATCTTACGCCTCATTTTATAGCCGAGCTGATTCCAATAGTCCGTTTTGTTGGGATTCCCCCGAAGCAGATCAATCAGCACCCTTTCTGTATCGTTCAGATTAGAGGACGGATTTGCCTCCTGACCCTCCGGTACAAGTATAGCTACTTTAGGCAATAAGCCCTTGATATCCTGTGACCAATGCTCGGATAAAGGATTTCCTACGGTAATTTCCAGACGGGTAAGGTCATTCGGCAAACCGCTTTCCTTTCTCTTGTCATAAAGCTTCACATGACCGACATTGTTACGCACTTTGCCGAGATATTCCGTCTTTGAGTCCTTTGAAGCATGATAATCCAGCTTAGCACGTTTATCCTTAATCAAATGAACGAAGTATTTGCTGATCGGAATATCAATGGCAATATCCATCTTTTCGATGAAGTACAATTCCGACATACTAAGCAGCGTTTCCAGATCATGCAGACAGTTTTCATCATAGAACGACTTGTTGGGATTGACCTCGATATACAGGCAATTTTCTGCATCCGGATGGTTTTTCAGTACTTTTATATCAAGCCGAGCAGTCTGGACACCATGCTTGTCAAAGTATACCTTGCTGCACTTATAACGATAATGGTTGTACATGGTATCCTCTTCGCTGATTTTTATACCGCTGATAAGGTGCTGGAGAATATTGATATTGTCTTTTAGACTCTCATATAAATCTTCTCGCATAGTCGCCTTTACTCCCATTTTATCTACAGAGTGCGTAACAACACACTCTGTAGAAGTGAAACGGTATGCCGTTTCAACAGGTTTAAAAAGCGGAGGATTCTTAATGTTCATATTAAACACCTTCCTTTCTGTAGTCATTAGCCTTCAAGAGAGAGTGGATGAAAATCTTACCCTCTACCGTCCAATAGATGTGGCTATTAGATTCCTTAAAACCAACATAGCGAAGTTTCCTATACTTGCTATGTACATACCAGCGACTGCCCTTGCGGTGCTGGACACCCTTCATTTCAAGGAAAAGATTCAGCTTTCTGGGAGACATTCCGTATTCTTCTGCGATTTCAGAAACGGTGAACAAGTATTCACAAGTTTCTGACGCAGAGTCATCCATCTCGCTATGTTCAGTTTCCATAATATTCAGGACAAGCGTGGCAGGATAGTATAAAACACCATCTACTGCCTGATTATTCTTCAAACTATCCGGAACGGTAAGATCATAGTCCTGCTCCTGAATCTTTACCAAAGAGGGACGTTTACTATCTTTGAGCAAGTCATACAGACCTCTGACATCAACATAATACTCCTTCTTTGTATGGGCTGTTCCAAATTCGATGCTTACTACCGATTCAGGCGAAACATTGCGAAGCGCTGCTTCGAGGTTGGGATAGCAAAGCACCTTTACTGCATCGCCCAGATTGTAGAATGGTCTCTCCTGAATAAGCAGGATTCTTATAGCTTCTCTCTTTTTCATTATGCTGAAACCTCCTTGTTAACTGTAGTGAGCATATTTGCAGTAACTATAGAGCCTTCAGCAGATTCTACATCTTCAAATTGATAGCCCGTGTACTCTGCAAACTGTTTTGGTGAAATATAGTAATCATACTGTTGATTGCTATCTTCTGTTTTCAATGCAACTCCGAAAGGCAGAATACCACGCTGCAGTCCAATGCGTATGAACTGAGGTGACTTTCCCATGATACGAGCCGCATCATTTACAGGGACGTTGCGTCCGCTGTAGTCATACTTTGCCTTATCAGGCATCTTCACCATCCTTTCTCTTCTGATCTGCGAGCTTGTCAATGATTGCACAAATCTCGTTTTCCTTCGCTTCGGTGAGAGGGTGACGCAAAAGCTTGCTGAAATTGCTGTCCCTCATGCCGAGCACTTCTGCAATCTGCCAGAGCAGTACGCCTTTTCCTTTGGCGTATTCCCTGACAAAGCGGTTTTCATTGTGTTTCATCAGCATCAGTCCTTTCAAATAAAATGGGGGTAATAATATGTAGTACAATAACAAGAGCTCTTGGTATGGCATTATTATATCAAGAATCAATCAAACTTTCAATCATTTTAACCCGAACGGTTAGAAATAGTTTTTTATAAGGAGGAATCACCAAATGGATGTTTCAATCATGAAAAAAATGACGGTATCTTTTTCAAATAATTTAATTGCCTTGCGAGGTGATAGGACGCTGAAAGAGGTAAGTGAGGGTATTGGCATAGATGCACAATCACTAAGTCGATATGAAAGAGGTGAACGCATGCCCGATGTAGACATCGCCAAAGATATTGTGGATTACTATGGAGTTTCGCTTGATGCTCTTTTTGGCGATTTTAAGGAAAAACCTAAAGATTTTATGTTGCTTCTTTGCTATTATACTGGATTATCAGCAGATTCAATCAGATATATAAGACTGTTTTTAAATGATAACGGATATTCCAAAACACTGGATAAAATGATTCTATCCGATGATTTTAGAAATCTCATTACATATCTGTCTCAAATTGAGAAACTGTCAAATGATATGCTTACTTTAGAATCAAAGCATCATAAAAGAGATTCTTTGGATGATAGCATTATTGATGGACTGCGACATAAGGCAAGTAAAATCTTTGATTCAATTTTAGATACCTTCGATGCACGAATTGAAAAGGAAAATGAATTTGAGTCTGCAAGAGAGACAGCACAAGTAATCAATAAGGTGCTTGTTGAGGAGCAAATCAAGCGAGATACTGTACTGGCAAAGCTTTTTGAGAATGGTTATGATCTCAATCAGCTTATCAGCAATGAACCTGATGAAATCGAACTCATATAATATATAAAATTTCTTAAAATGAAAGGAGCATCCCTATGGCAAGACCCTTGAAGCGTGCCAACGGTACAGGAGCAATCACAAAGGTGAAAGAACGGCGCAGGAAACCGTATAAGGTGATGGTGACGACCGGATGGAGTGATGACGGCAAGCAGCATCGTATTCTGCTTGGCTACTACGAGACACTCGACAAAGCCACAGTTGCGTTGGCTCAGTATAATGACAATCCCTATGAAATCACCGCCGGAAAAATCACCTTTGCTGAAGTATACGAAAAGTGGAGCGCACAGAAGTATCCTGTTATCAGCGAATCAAACGTTCATGCGTACAAAGCGGCATATAAGCGTTGCACTTTCCTGTACCCGAAGCGCTTCAAGGAGATCGGCGTTGACGATTTACAGTATGTTGTTGACACGGCTGACTGTAATTATCCTACACTCCGAAAGCTTGACTCACTGTTTTCTCAGCTTTACGCCTATGCGCTGATTCGGAAATACACCGATACTGACTATTCCAAGTATGTCGATATCAAGAAGTTCAAGGACAAGAATCCGAACAAACGTGACAGAACCGCCTTTACAGCAGAGCAAATTGCTAAAATCAAAACACTCGACAGCACAGAGGTTGCAATGACCGTCCTCATGCTGATCTATTGCAGTATGCGTATCGGCGAGTTCCTGAACCTCAAAAAAGTTGACTGTCACCTTGACGAGCATTATGTGGATGTCATTGCTGCCAAAACTGAAAATGGCATCCGCAAAGTGCCTATTGCCGATAAAACTATGGCATACTGGCAGTATTTTTTCGACAAGCCGGATAGTGAATACCTTGTCTGCATGGACGGGCGGGATTTCCACGACAAGAAGGGCTATACTGCCTTTAAGGATACATACTGGACGCCTTTCATGGAAACACTGGAATTTGGCAAGCGTGACCTCCACGAAACTCGTCACACCTGTGCAACGATGTTTTATGAATGTTCATCATTAAATGAATTAAATATTTCTAATTTTAATACTAATAATGTAACT
>CALCRR010000383.1 GCA_937894495.1 uncultured Ruminococcus sp.
ATAAAAAATAAGAAACCCCGCCCTATCGACCAAGATTGACGGTGTTTCTTTAACACTTTAAAATCAAGGGAGAAACCGCTGAAGCCATAAGGCTTTGTGCAGTGCCCTTTTATTGTTTATATTATAACACATAAACCCCCACTTGTCAAGGTTTATTTCACTAAATAAAAAAGAAACACCGCCCAGCTCACCAAAGTTGACGGTGTTTCTTTAACACAAAATACTAATGGGAGCAGCCGTCAGCCGAAAGGCTTTGCAGGCGCCCTTTTATTGCTTATAATGTTACACAGACCCTTCGGCTCACTTTTGCAGGGGGAGCTTTTTGCCTGTCTTTTTGAAAACTATGCCCACGATACCTGCGGCTACCATGGCTATGGAAGCTATGAGCAGGAAGTAAAAGCCTGCGCCCATTGTTACTATGCCGGTGTCGTCGTTGGCGACCTCGATGATGTCGATCAGCAAATTCAGAACTCCTGCGATGATAACAACTACGTTTATGCCGAATATCGAAAGCACTATGGCTGCCAGGGAGATTATAAGCACGATAACGCCGTCAGCGCCGTCGATAAGGGCTGCCGTCACCGTTACTCCCCATGCCGAAGCCGAGGCAAAGGGCATAAATATGCTGATAAATGCCAGTATCGAGGTTATCAGACCAAACAGGTTGAAGCGGCTCATTACTCCCCTTTTGGGAGCAAAACCGGGCTGGGGCATACCGCCGAACTGCGGCATACCTCCAAACGGCGGCTGTCCGCCAAATTGCTGGGGCTGACCACCAAACTGCTGGGGCTGACCACCGAACTGCTGGGGCTGACCACCAAACTGCTGGGGCTGACCACCAAACTGCTGTGGCTGACCACCGAACTGCTGGGGCTGACCACCAAACTGCTGTGGCTGACCGTCGAACTGCCGGGGCTACGGGTGGGGAACTCCGCCGTTGTTCATTGGCTGACCCTGCCCCAGAGGTGCGCCGCAATTAGCGCAGAAAGGGTTGCCGTCTGTATTGTTGGTTCCGCATTTGGGACAAAACATATTTTTTCCTCCGTTTAAATAAATTGGGACTACTCTATTAGTCGCTAGTGGTTAGAGTGCCAGTGGCTTTTAGAAGTAAGAAGTAAGAGGCAAGAAATTTTCTACCCCCACAAAGTCTTTAAAGAGGACTCTTGCTTCTTGCTTCTAGTCTCTTGCTTCCAGCGGCACAGGTGGGGGAAACACCCCGTCCGGTGAGGACCCCCGTCCGGCGAGGACTAAAACTTGCCGGATGCTCCGCTGTGGTGGCCGCCGCCTGAGCTGGTGTGTCCGCCGCCGCCGCCACGGCTGTCGTTGTCGGCTACGTATTCACGCTTGACATCTTTGTACAGGAATGTGTCACGGTTGTCGGTGAGCTTGAAGCTGCCCTCTCTGATGTAGTCGTCAGCCTGATCCTGCATTTTAACGCTGGTGAGCTGGCTCTTGACCGAGCTTGCGTAGATAAGTCCGATTATCGCACCGCCGCCCAGAGCTATAAATATCCAGTAAAAGGGAATAACTCCCTTGAGCTTCATCTCTGCCTGATCGGCAAAGGTGTCAAAAGCCTTGTAGTAGTTGCCGTTTGAAAGGCTGGGCTTTATCTTATTGCCTATCTGCTCGCACTTGCTGTCGGGGAACTTATCCTCGCCCTTGCCTGTGCCCGAGATCGCCCAGTCACGCTCCTCCATGCTTATCATTAAAAGCAGTCCGTCGTCGCCGTAATCGCCGTTTTCAAACCACAGGTCGGCAAAATCCTGGGAGGATATGGCGTCTCCCATGTCGTTCACCGTCACAATGACGATGTTCATGTTGTATTTCTCGCTGATATCGTCAAGCCTTTTGCCCAGCGTGCTCTCCTCATCGTCGGTGAGCAGGTCGGCTGCGTCCACCAGCCTTGGGTCGTAGGCGCTGGCGCTGAGCACCCCAAAGGAGCACATCACCGTCATCAGGGCGAGTATCATAAGTATTTTTTTCATGCTGCGCCCCTCCTATCTGAGTATCAGCCAAGCCACGCCGTAGATAACAGCCGCAGCAATGGCAGCCACCTTTGCGAAGGCTTTCCAGTAAAGCCCCTTGTCGCAGGGCAGGTTGCCCACAAACTTGCCCGTCTGCCCGTTCATGGCAAATATGTAGTTCTCGTTGTTCCACGAGGTGGTGAGCACCCACACGGGGTAGAGGGCATACTTTGCCTTGGCATTATGCAGCCTTATGTTGTGACCCTCTGTCACCACCGAGGTGTAGCCCTCCACCGTCTTTCTGAAGGTGGAGTCGATACTGTTTCTCACACGCTCATTGGCACGCTCGATAGTGTTGTCGCTGGTGACGTCGTACTTGTCTGCCAGAAAGCCCGAAAGATAAGCGGTCTGGAAGTCCACAGCGTCCTTGAAATCAAAGGGGTTCACCGACTCCATAAGGTCGTCAGGCATCTGGCTGGAGCCGTCGATAGCCACTTTATCAAAGGCGATCTTGCCCTCTCTGTATACCGAGAAATAGCTGGTCTCGGTAATGCGGTAGTTGCCCTCATGCCAGCTCCTCACAAGGCTGGCTTTGTATCTCATGCCGCCCTCAGCGTCCGAGTCGAACAGCCAGAAGGGCACATAAACTCCCTTGACCTCGTCAAGATGATTTTGAGTTTTGAACACCTTAGGCAGAAATTTCTTGCCCACCAGGTGCTCTTTAAGACCCTTCACCGCTGCTTCTTTATCCAGCTTGAAGGGTATTATGTAGTCAGGTCTCAGGTCGCCCTTGAACTGACCCATCATGACCACGGGGTTATCGCAGTAGGGGCATTTTGTGGCTGCCATAGTCTCGTCGCCGATTATCTCGCCGCCGCAGGACTCGCAGTGATATACACGCATTCCGTCAGTCTCCCCCGGCTCCCACTCGTTCTCCTGCTTATCCCAGTCCATATCATTGTTGCCGTCGGTCTGCAGGTCCGCATCATACTGCTTCAAAGCGTCCATCTCGAACTCGGTGTCGCAGTAGGGGCACTTCATCTTCTGCACCTGCGTGTTGAACTGCACACCGCCGCCGCAGCACGGGCATTTGTACTCTTGTATAGCCAAATCAAAAACCTCCTTATTAATTCATAATTAACGATTCATCACCGCTATGCAGCAGTGTCGGTCATGGAGCATGAATTATGGATCAAAACCGCAAATATTTTCGGTCAAAGCAGAGGAGACGCACTCCCCTGCTGTGCCGAAAAATTCAGTTAGTTACTGTACATCGTTTGCGTCGAATACGTCGCCGCACTCGGGGCAGAACTTAGGTGGGTTCTTGGGGTCATCGGGTACCCAGCCGCACTTGTCGCACTTGTAAAGGGGCTCGCCTGCAGGCTTGGTCGCACCGCACTCCTGGCAGAACTTGCCCTGGTTCACAGCGCCGCACTTTGTGCAGGTCCAGCCTGCCGCTGCCTGGGGTGCAGGCTTAGGCTTGCCGCAGTTCTGGCAGAACTTGCTGGTGTTCGATGCTCCGCAGTCTGCGCATACCCATGCATCGCCGCCGACGGGTGCCGCAGGTGCCTGCTGCTGTGTGGGCTGCTGATACTGCTGCTGGGGCTGCTGAGGCTGCTGGTACTGCTGCTGCTGACCTGCCTGGAAGAGTGAAGCTGCATTCATTCCGCCGGCGTTCATAGCCATGCCCATGCCCATAAAGCCCATAGCTGCGCCTGCCTTGTTGCCAGCCGCTGTATTCATTGCGCTTATCTGTCCGCCTGTGAGGGCTGCCGCTGCCGCATTGGGGTTTGACATCATAGCGATATCCGAAGCTCTTGCCTGCTTCTCCTTGATGATATCCTGATACTCCTTGGGGATAGTCAGGGTGGTGATGTTTACCTCAACTACCTCAAGACCCTTGAGCTTGCCCCACTTCTCTTCAAGTGCTGCGTTGATAGCAGACCTTAACAGCTCCTTCTGACCGGGCAGCTTGTTGGGTCTTATCTCCTTGTCGGAGATCATCTCGAATGCGGGCATAAGTGCGTCAACGAACTCGCCTTTAAGGGTAGACTCTATCCTGCTCTTGGGGTACTCGTCATTGACATTGCCTGCAACGTTTGTGTAGAAAAGCAGTGGGTCAGCTATCCTGAAAACGTAGTTACCGCTGCACTTTACCTCAGCGTCCAGGTCAAGACCTATCTTGGAGTCAACTATCCTGAAGGGGATAGGTGTAGGTGTGCCAAAGAGGTTGTTCATGATATGCTTGGTGTTGAAGTAGTAAACACGCTGATCCTTGCCGGGGTCGCCGCCGTAGCCTATCCTCTTGCCCATGTCGGCAAAGGTAGCTTTAAGGCTGTTCCAGAAGCCGTTGTCAGCCGCAAAGATCGAGGGGGAGATATCGGTCCTGTAGGTGTATCTGCCCGGCTCTGCGCAGACGTCCACCACCTTGCCGTCCTCCATGATGATCATGCACTGACCGTCAGCAACGGCAATGCCCGAGCCGTTTGTGATAACGTTATCGTTACCCTTTGTGTTTGAGGAGCGTCCCGTAGTCTGCTTAACGCCCCTTACCATAAGTACATTGTCGGGAATGGAATCGCATACAAAAAATTCCTTCCACTGGTCAGCCATAGTGCCGCCCGCTGCTCCCAGAACAGCTTTAATAAGTCCCATAATGATTTCCTCCTTATTTTGAAATTTTATTGTTATGGTCTTGTTTTTCGTCATTTAAAGCATTGATAAGCCGCCATGCATTCATCCTGCCCACGTCGGGGAGTCACACAAAGCTCACAGCTCCACGGCTGTTCAGCTCACCCAAGCCAGCCGACATACGCCGGCTCCCGTTCCACGGTGGGGAGCCGCACAAAGCTCACAGCCCCACGGCGGTTCAGCTCAACAATACAAGTATATGCCGCCGTGAGCTACAAAAGTAAAAATATCTCACCAATTAAATTATACACTATTTTCCGGAGCCCTTCAACGTCCAAACTGACAGGTCGGGTGTAAAACTTTCGGGTCGAAATTTGTGGAAATTCAACAATAAGCGCCTGAACTCCCCCAAAACGGGAATAAAACGTGAGCGCAGCGAACACCGCCAATTATGAATTAGAAAAGCTCCGAAAAAACTATCAGTTATCATACATCAGTTTTGTTACTTGTGTACCCTTTCGACGAATACGGGTTAACATTTTTTCTTTCGGGCATGGGTGCAGAGCCCTGCTTGCTCGCCAGGATAAGGCAAAGCGTCATTATGAAAATGACCACCGCCCAGAAGATCAGCGTTCCCCAGAACAGCCAGATGGAAACATCTGCCACAAAATGCAGCACCAGCATTACCCATGCAGGCGCAGTCCAGCCTGCGTTAAGCCCAAGATTTACCAGCAGTGACATAAGAAAACCGCCTCCTCTACCGCCTCGCATTACAAGGACCCCCTTTAAAACTTAAACTCAGAGGAAAAGGCTCATGCCCTGATTTTCCCCTCCCCTATAATATAACACAAATTTCAAAAAATTGCAATACTTTTTTCCCCCTCCTATTGAACTATTGTGGAGTGGGCAAGCACTCGAGTCCTC
>CALCRR010000384.1 GCA_937894495.1 uncultured Ruminococcus sp.
CCTACAGCTTTGCTGACGAGGTGGCAGCGATTTATGAAGAAAGCTCAGACAGCGGCACGAGAGAGCTTGTGAGGTATTATTTCAACGAGGAAAGCGGTGAGCTCGTTAAGATAGAAAGGGAGTATTACGGCACCCAGCTGACCATCAATGTTGATGAGATATCCAACAAGGGCGGCGAGATAACCCTGCCCGACCTGACCGAATGGGTGAACGAGTCGGACCATGCAGAGAATGATTATGAGGAAGAATACTTTGTTGAATAGTATGTGATATCAAAGGATACCACTTAATATACCGAGTTTTTTAAGGCAGATGCGGAAAAATTTTTTTCGCATCTGTTTTTGTGTTTTTTGCAATTTGTTATATGTGTACAAAAATTTTCAAGCGGTTTTAGTAATGTTCAATAAGGGAAACAACTTTAATGAACAAATACCGAACTAATTATTAATACAAAATTGCAAATAACCTATAAAATGGCAATAATACCAATTATATGGAAGAAATTCGGCTGTTTTAGTGCCGATTTGCTAGAAAATGTCAGGGATATTTACAAATTGGTTACAAAATGGTATCTGTTTGTAATAATTCGTGTGCTAAACTAACCACAGTAAGGAAAGGAATGATGGTTATTTTTAGCAATATCAAGAATTTTTCGATTAAGTTAAAAAAGGCTGTGGCAGTTATGTGTACTGCGGCAGCGATGATAAGCGGTGCAGCCTATGCACCTGTAAATGTATTTGAAAATGCGGCAGCCCCCATAACGGCTGAGGCGGCAGTAGCTGTAACAGTGCCTAAGATATCAGTAAAGTATGTTTTCTCAAACATGGCTACATTTCAGGTTAGCGGACTTTCAAGCTACCCTTCAAATACGGTTTTTAAATTTTATGTGGCAGGTATCGAGGTCAAGAGCTACCCCATAAGCTACCTTAAAAAGTGCAATGTTGTGTGCATCGATCGTGACAGCAAGAACTATTTCAAGCCTGGCACCTATTACAGCATAAGGGCTTCGGCAGTCAGCGGCAGCACAAAAAGCAGGATATCCGAACCCACAATGATAAAAACCGCAGCCTCTACCGATTACAGGATAAATGCAAAGACTCCCCTGTATACTCTAAGCGGCGGCAAAATGATAAGCTCGGGCAGCACCGATGTAATGGCATATGTCAAGGGAATACTGACCACCGCCAAGGGCGTAAAGATAGCAGGTCTTGCATCAAAGAGCTATACAGGCAGTTATCTGCTCATCAACGACGGCGCATATAAGGGCAAATATGTAAAGGTAAATTCAAGCATCGCCCGAATGACCGTTAGAGATGCAAAAATTAAAAAGGTAGTGCAGTATGCGGTGGGCATGAACGGCGGCAGATACGTTTGGGGCGGCGCAAGCTACAGAGCCTGCGACTGCTCGGGACTCACCATGCTGTCATATCAGCAGGTCGGTGTTGATATCACCCACAGCTGTTATATACAGGCGCAGAAGGGCAAAGCGTCGAGCCTTGGCAATATCAAGGAGGGCGACGTGATAATCTGCAATAACTACGGCCATGCAGCCCTCTATATAGGCAACGGCAAGATAATCCACGCCATGAACAGCTACTACGGCATACAGATACAGGATATCAGCAAGCTGAGCTACTGCGGCGCTGTTAATGCTGTAAGGACGATAATTTAAAATAACGTTGAGACCGCGGATAATTCTGCGGTCTTTTCACATTCTGCGCCCCTTTTGCCTATAATAAACAGAGGTGAGTTTCATGAGCGCAAAACGTCCGACTTTAAAATGCAGGCTTTCATACATACTTGCAGCGATAATAATAATTTTTGGATTATTTATCATCAATATCCTCCACGAGCTGGGTGAGCATATCGTTGAGATAAGCCGCTTCAAGGGCAGGGAAGCCGCCAACAATATAATTTTAGACGCTGTAGACCTGACCCTTGAAAGCTATCCCTGCGATACCCTCTACACCGCTTTGCGTGACAGCGACGGCAGGATATTGTCGGTGCAGATAGACCCTGCAAAGGCAAATCAGGTGAAAAACTCCATAATACGCAACGTTGAAAACGGTCTGGAGGAGCTGGGTGAGGACGGTATAAAGATACCCATAGGCACTCTTTCGGGTATCACATACCTTTCGGGAAAGGGAGCAAAGCTTAATATCGACCTGCACCAGATGGGCGCAGTTGACAGCGAACTGGTATCGAACTTTGAGAGCGCTGGCATAAATCAGACAAGGCTGAGGATAACCGTGCTTGTAAAGGTTGAGATATCTGCCGTGCTGCCAAACGGCTCGGCGGATATAAAGGTGAATGACGAGTATCTGCTGTGTGAGACGATAATTGTGGGAGAGGTGCCGCAGCTTTATATGGGCGAATAGGTTTAAAAATCCGCCGCAGGTCAGCTCCATGCAAAAATAAACAGGGGCTTTACTTTTTTGCAGATATATTGTATAATTATTGCAGAGTAATACCGAAAGGGAGTATCACAGCATGGGTATCATAAAAAAAGCTGCCCTTGTAACAGGCGGCTCGGGAGGCATTGGCGCAGCGATAAGCAGGCGGCTGGCTCATGAGGGCTGGCTCACCGCTATTTGCTATAA
>CALCRR010000385.1 GCA_937894495.1 uncultured Ruminococcus sp.
ATGGAACAATCGTTGAGCTAACCTTTAAGATAAAGGAAAATACAAGTGAAGGGACTTATCCGCTGACAATAGACTATGATGAAGACGATATTTATGCAATAGTAGATCAGAAGGGCAATACCGAGAATGTACATTTTGAAGCAGTCAGCGGAGAGATCAAGGTGATCGACTATCTGCCTGGTGACATAAATATGGACGGCAAAGTTAACATGAAAGATGTAACAAGACTTCACCAGTATGTAGTAAAGTGGCCTGTTGAGGTAAATCTTGCGGCTTGCGATACTAACGGTGACGGCAAGATCAACATGAAGGACGTGACACGGCTTCATCAATATGTTGTTAAGTGGCCGGTGGAGATTTATTAGACCCAGAAAAAATTTTCAGCATAACAAAATACAGTGGGATAGCGTTATTACATGGCGCTATCCCATCTGAGTAAAAGGAGTAATTATGATAAGAAAAATAGTTGCAGGATTGTTTACTGCGGTAATATTTATGAGCAGCAGCTCCCTATATTCCAACGCAGCGGATAATCCGGTATTTTCAGCAAGTGATGGCAGCGGCACTCCCGGCGAAGAGGTGACTGTTGATGTAGCAATAAGCAATAACCCCGGAATTGTTAGTTTTTTAGTAGAGGTGGAGTATGATACGTCGGCTTTGGAATTGGTCGGCGCTGAAAAGTCGGTGTATGATGTCACCTTTGGCCCCGATGATTCTATACCTTTTGTAATTTCATGGTTTGATGCCATAAGCGGAAATAATACTGCTGATGGTGAGATAGCTAAGTTGACATTTAGAATAAAAAATGATGCTGTGGTAGACTCTTATCCGATCAGGCTGACTTATGATCCGGACAATGTATTTGATGAAAATGAAAGCAATGTCTGGTTTGAAACATCTGACGGATACATAACGGTGCTGCCAACCTCCGATAATGATAATTCATCCAAAAAGGAAGATAGTAAAGTACCGCCCGGCGATTCCAGCCAATCGGATAATAATGAAAACCATCCATCAGATGATAGTGTATCAAAAAATGACAGCGTAGGAGATTCATCAGAAAAGTCTAATGATGACAGCACAAGTAAGTCAAACAAAGACAGCAACTCATCAGGAAAAAGCAAAGAAAACAGTGATGGCACTATTAATGATGATAATAGTATTACTAATAACGCTAATAATAGAGATGTAAATAGTAGAGAAATTATAAATGATAGTGATAATGATAATTCAGTTACAGGAATACAGTCTAAAGTTGGTTTGTCATTAGCAATTGTGGTAATAGCTGGGTCAGTTGTTATAGTAGCTAAGAAGAAATAAAATATTATTACAATATTGTGCTTGGCTATTGCTTAGAACAAAAAATTGTGCTATAATAGTATAAAGCCTGATTCCGAACAACAGGAGGTACTATTATGGCAAGACCAAGAATGCCGCTCGGCAATGATATATTCGAGAAGCTGCGACAGGACGGCAGCTATTACATTGATAAGACCAGACTTATCTCAGACCTCATAAAAGACAAAGACAATGAGGTAACTCTGTTCACCCGCCCCCGACGCTTCGGAAAGACACTCAACATGAGTATGCTTGACTGCTTTTTTGATATAAGCAGGGACAGCAGGACTTTGTTTGAAGGACTGACTGTCTCAGAAGATAAGGCTTTTTGTGAGGAGTACATGAATCAGTATCCGACAATTTTTCTTTCATTTAAGGAAGCTGTGGGGAGTACCTTCGAGGGAGCATTTAATCTTCTTAGAGTGATCCTGCAAAGATGGTGCGTTAATCATAAACACATACTGACTGACAAAGTTAAGCAGGAGTATGCTGAAATATTTGAACGCTTGATGAGAAAGACATCAACGCAGGATGATGTTCAGTCATCCCTTGCAATAATAAGCGAAATGATGTACGCCTACTACGGCAAGCCGGTAATAATCCTCATCGACGAGTATGATGTTCCTGCTTCATACGCCAACGAAAACGGTTACTACGAGCAGATGATCGACGTTATCAGATCTATTTTCAGCATGGCGCTAAAGACAAACCCCTATCTGAAATTTGCGGTCATTACAGGCTGCCTGCGCATTACCAAAGAGAGTATTTTTACAGGCACGAACAACTTTGCCTGCTACTCCCTGTCCGATAGCGAGTTCAGCAAATATTTCGGCTTTACAGAATCAGAGGTGGGGAAGCTGCTTGCAGACTGCGAGCTTTCGGATAAGTCGGACAAAATGAAAGAGTGGTACGATGGATATATTTTCGGAAACACCGAGGTCTACTGTCCGTGGGACGTGCTGAATTATGTGTCGGCTCTTTTGTCTGATGAAAACGCTGTTCCGAAGAATTACTGGCGCAATACAAGTCACAACGGAATTATCCGAAGCTTTGTAGACAAGACCGAGTACGCTGTAACGGAGGATTTTGAAACGCTGCTGAACGGCGGTATTGTCCAGAAGCATATTGTTGAGGAACTGACCTACAACGAGGTGCTCGACAGCGCCGAGAATCTCTGGACTATGCTTTATATGACGGGATATCTCACTAAGGCTAATAAGGACGAACAGGGCAGCGATATGGTGCTTAAAATCCCCAATAAGGAGATCATGGGTATCTTTGAGGATACTGTTGTTAAGTGGTTCAATGACAACATCGACCGCAGCAAGCAGCAGGAGCTTATGCAGGCGTTTTGGAATGGAAACGAACAGCTTGCCACTGAACTGCTGTCGGACTTCTTGTGGCAGACTATCAGCTACCATGATTATCACGAGGATTATTATCATGCGTTCCTTGCGGGTATGTTCACCGGAATAGGGTATGCAGTGGATTCTAACCGGGAGTATGGTCTCGGCAGACCGGATATGGTTTTGAAGGATCGTGATAACCGCAGGGCGCTGATCATTGA
>CALCRR010000386.1 GCA_937894495.1 uncultured Ruminococcus sp.
CGTTGATGATGAAATGACAAAACCCGACAAGGGAATAAACAGATAAATATGCAGGCACATAAGCCGATAAAAAGTAATCTTCATGAATTGAGATTTTTCAATCCGTTCATGAAGATTATTTTTGCTTTACGAAATTATAATAAACGATACCGATGTTAAAATCAAATCTGTTTTTATACAAAATCATACGGAAAACGTCTACAGATTTACATATCGGCTGAAACGAACAGAACTTTTTGGTGTGCTTTTGAAACATAGTGACATTTTAATCATTTTGTGATATAATAGTAATCGGATATTTTATTACCACTATCCACAACTTAAGCTGTTTGAACTCATATAAGACTATATTCAAAGCCCGATAATACGCAATTTCATAATAAAGCATATTCCGGAGATTTTCTTAAGTTGTGGACAGTGATTTTATTACCATAAATTTATCGGAAATCTGAAAGGAGCGATGTGAAATGCAGAGTAAATATGTGTCAAGGGAGGTGGTTGTCTTTCTTACTTTAAGTCATAGGGTGACTGTACCCTATAGAATAGCATAGAAATATCGCAGCGGTCAGGGTATTAAATAATCTTGACCGCTTATTTTTTTGGAGGTCATACAAATGTCACATTTTAAAAAACAGAAACACCCGAAACAGAAAGGTTCGACTTATCTGTGAATTTTTCCGGTGCTGCCGACAAGATCAAGACTATCGGCGGTGAATATGAAGAAAACTTTGCAGCTGCATTAGACAGATATGTCGAAGAGTATCAGAAGAGCATAAAGTCTCTGGAAATCGCCAGCGGAGTCAGCGACAGACAGATTTATAATTTGCGCAATGGATTATCCAAGCCGAGCTTTGAAAGTATTGTTGCTTTATCCATCGGGCTTAAGCTGTCATACAATCGCTTTGAACATCTTATGCATACAGCCGGTGTATGCTTTGACAATTCTTCAAGAGGTATTATGCTGAGAACCTTTGTGTCGATTGCACCCTTTTCTGATCTCACTGTTCTCAAGTGTAACTTCATACTCAGGGAAAATGGTTTTGAACCGCTTACAAAATGCAAAGAGTGATTATGCACAAAATTAGTCAAAAAGTTTAGTGATTTTCACGAAAAAATAAATCGGAAACGCATTTCCGATTTTTGCTCCCGAAATGCCTGTTTTTCGTTGCCCTATTTTACATAAAATGCCTTGAAAGCCGCATGACAACAGGGTTTTCTCAATCGGAAATGCATTTCCTTGCATAAAATGAAAATATGTAGTAAGATATAATCATCGAAACACTTTCGTTTCGGAAGTACCTTGAAAATTGAATAAAACAGGACAGTTTTCTCCGTAATGTGCGGAGAACTGTCTTGTTATGCTTATGTACCGATTTTGCCATAGGAGAGAGTGTGCTATGAATGAAAAACAAGAATTACAAAACAACTTGAGAACCGGGGCAGAAAAGAAAAACTACACCGTACAACACTTTTACGGTGAGAGAAAACCACTTGAGCTATTTGTCCGGATAACTGTTAATAATTTTGTAAGAAACAGCGAAGAAAAAACTCTGGACAAAAATGCTTAGAGTTGGTATAATGATATATGTAAGTGATTTGCTCTGTTCTCGCATATAATGAAAGGATATGCGTATGGAACAGATTAGAATAATAAGAACTGTTGACGGTGAAGTCAACAGCGTAAGACCTTTGAGAACACCCTCAGCTGATATACTCAGAGGAGGTGCGTTCGATGAATAAAATGCCGATCGCAGCCTGCTATTGCAGACTGTCAAATGACGACAAGGAAATAGGTGAAAGCGCATCTATCGAGAATCAGCGTTCGCTGCTGAACGAATACTGCATAAGCAACGGTATTCCCGTCGCGGACTTCTATGTCGATGATGGCTTTACAGGCACGAACTTCAATCGTCCTGACTTTATAAGGATGATGAATGACATCAATCTCGGCAGAGCCAACACAATAATCGTCAAAGATATGAGCCGTTTCGGCAGAGAAGAAGCTCATGTGCTTACTTATGTCGAAAAGACACTTCCCGAGATGGGGATTGATTTTATCGCAATCTCCGACCAGTACAACAGCCGTGAATCCAAGGACTTTAATGTCAGCGGGTGGATGCAGCTACATATCCGCGCACTTTTTAATGAGTATTATCCCGCCGACACATCTTATAAGGTTCGCAAAGTTCAAGAATCCAAGGCAAAAAACGGAGAGTGTATAGGCGGAAGAACGCCATATGGATACCTTAAAGATCCGCAGGACAGGCATCAGATCATAGTTGATCCCGAAACTGCACCGATAGTGGTTCGTATCTTTGAAATGGCGGCATACGAAAGCTGTGGCTTTTGCCGCATCGCAAATGCTCTTTCTCAGATGCAGATAATGAATCCGTCCGCTCTTTATGAACAGCGTGCAAACCGACCTTATGACGGTGATCCGTATGAGTGGAGCTATATGTCAGTCCGTACTATTCTTCACAATGAGGTGTATATCGGAACTTTTGTCAGCGGAAAAAGAAAGAAACTGAACTTTAAGAGCAGTAAGATACTTAGTATGCCGAAAGAGGACTGGATCGTTATTAAAAACCACCATGAGGCAATTATAAGCGACCAGCTCTGGGACGAGGCTCACGAAAGACTGGATAGCCGCAAGCGTGAACCTATAAAGTCAGACTTTGTAAATATCTTTGCAGGTCTGGTAAAATGTGAGGACTGCGGTCACGCTATGGGAATAACCGATTCAAAGTCAGCTGAAAAGAATTATCTCGTCTGTGGTATTTACCGAGCGAAAGGAAAAGACAGCTGTGACAGTCATCGCATAAACTACAATGATCTGTACGAGATAGTAATTACTGATTTAAGAAGGATTTTTAATGAAGTTGTTACCGATAAGGAGCAGTTCAGGAAAATGGTTGTTGATGCTGTCAAAGCCGAGAGAACTGCCGACAGTCCTAATCTTGACAAGCAGATAGCCGAACTTGAAACGGACATCGCAAAAGCAAACAGGCGCTATGATACGCTTTATGATGACAGGCTCAACGGTGTCATATCTGCTGAAAAGTTCATACATCTGACAGAGCGTTTCGATGATGATATGGCGGTCAAGAAAAAGCGTTTGCATGAACTCAAGCAGAGGTCAGCAGAGGATGAACGGAAATATTCCGATGTGGACAACTTCATTTCTGTTATTACAGAAAAAGAGGCATTTGACAGACTTGACAAAGAAACGCTTAACAAGCTGATCTCCAAGATAACCATAGGAAAGCGTATCAAAGATGAGGACGGCAGGGTAAGACAGCGTATAACAATTCACTACAAATTTTTAGGCAATCTCGGTACTTATGAGCATACTTTGGATTGAACATTGGTGCAGACCTCATCATCTGTTATGAGTGATGAGGTTCTGCAAAATGATGGTCAATCCAGCAGCATAATTAGTGCCGGAAGAAAACAGCTTAATTATTATCCACCCTTCACTTGACAATGAGCCTCTGATGGCATGTTGCCTGCCGGTGCCCGCCCGACAACATGCCATCAGAGGCTCGTTGTCAAGTGGATCGTGGAATAAATGCCTCTGCAAACCGCATTCCTTGCTCATAAGCTCTGACATTTAAGAAGGGGCCAATCACCGCTACCCACCAACAGTGCAGAAGAGCCACTTCTTTTCAGATTTGTTCTGATCCAGCACCTCAAAGGAGATCATGCGCCGAATGTCCGACGCGGCGGGCTCCGGGAGGACCCAGGAAGGATCGAACTTTTGGATCGTCCTCAGGCTGGGTACAACCGAGGATTTGAGCCCGGAAGGCGCAAAAATGATGAAGTTATGGGCAAAGGCCGGGTTTAGTGGCTCGTTCAGCGCAAAGTACAGGTC
>CALCRR010000387.1 GCA_937894495.1 uncultured Ruminococcus sp.
CAGCGCCGAACAGCCAAGAAACCGCGGAGGTGCTGTTCCTCCGCCCCGTAACGATCAGCAGTATGATCCCGCCGGAATGTCTTACCCGTATCAGCCGCAATATCCGCCGAACGGTCAGCAGGGATATCCCGGTGCCGGTCAGTACGGCGGACAGCAGCGAAGGAGCTCGGGCTCTTCAAAAAGGCAGAGCGGCACACGGGTATCGGGGGGCGGCGGCAAGCGTTCCTCGGGCAGCTCACACAAGGGCAGCTCTTCTTCAAGAGCAAAGCCTGCCGTAAGCAGCAAGAGCTCTTCCTCCAAAAAGAAAAGCTCAGCCGCCAGAAAAAGCGGACATTATAACGGCAGACAGCTTGAATTCGGCTCAAACAGCAAGGTGCCTGCTGCTAAAAACGAGAGAGAAGCCAGAAAGCAGAGTAAAAAAATGGCAGACGCCCAATACACCTACGGCGGCAAAAAAAGCCACCCTGTAAGAACATTTTTCACCACGGTGCTGATACTTATACTGGTGCTGTTTATCGGCGTGAACGTGCTGCTTTACAGCTATGTCAGCAAGGTGAACATAAAACACGGCGGTCAGCGCACCTACACCTCGGCGTCGATGAAGTCTGATGATGTAAAAAACATACTCATCATAGGCTCTGACACCAGAGATGAGGAGCAGTACGGCAGGACCGACTCGATGATACTGCTCTCGATCAACAAAAGCACCAAAAAGATAACCATGACCTCATTCATGAGGGATATGTATGTAAATATAAAGGGCAATGACCTTGAGGGCGAGGCTGTGGACTTCCGGGGCAAGATGAACTCTGCCTATGTATACGGCGGCGCCGAGCTGCTTATGGACACTATCGAGTATAACTTTGATATCTCGGTGGACGATTATGTTTACATAGATTTTATCTCCTTTGTGGATATCATAGACTCCATCGGCGGCATTGAGCTGACAGTGACTGACGAGGAAGCCCAGGGCATGAAAGCTCCCATGGCTGAGCAGAACAACATTCTTGGCAATAAGAAAGGCACCGATTATCTCACAGGCGGCGGCAAGCTCAACCTCAACGGTAATCAGGCGCTGGCTTATGCAAGGCTGAGATATGTGGGCAATGCCGACTTCCAGCGCACCGAAAGGCAGCGTGAGGTCATCACGAAGATCATCGAAAAGGTCAAAGGCTCAAACCCGCTGGTGATGCATGATTTTGCAAAGACCACCTGCTCTGACCTAACCACCAACATGAGCAGGGCTGATATGATGTTTATGGTATACAAGGCGCTTTTCTCAATGAATTATGAGATGAACTCACTGAGGATACCTGCCGAGGGTGATTATACCTACGGCGATCACGACGGTCAGTCGACCCTGGACGTTGACCTTGAAGCCTGCAGAGAGCTTCTGAGAAAAGAGATCTACGGTTAAAAAACACAAAAAACAGCTGCCTTCTTCGGCTTTTGAAGAAGGCAGTTTTTATTATTCTGCTGCAAACTGTGAATTGTAAAGCTCGCTGTAAAAGCCGCCCTTTGTCATCAGCTCCTCATGGGTGCCTTGCTCGATTATGTGACCTGCGTTCATAACGATGATGTTGTCGGCTTCCTTTATCGTTGACAGGCGGTGGGCTATTATAAAGCTGGTCCTGCCCTGCATCATTTTTGCAAAGGCACGCTGTATTATCATCTCGGTTCGGGTATCTATCGAGGAGGTAGCTTCATCAAGGATAAGCATAGGCGGCAGCGAAAGCATCACCCTGGCTATGCACAAAAGCTGCTTCTGCCCTGCGGAAAGTGTGCTGAAGCTGTCGGATATCACCGTATCGTAGCCCTTTGGCAGCCTTTTTATAAAGCCGTGGCAGTGCGCAGATTTCGCCGCCCTTATCACCTCGTCATCGTCGGCATCGGGCTTGCCGTAGCGTATGTTGTCACGTATGGTGGCGGTCTTTAGCCAGGTCTCCTGCAGCACCATGCCGTACATTGAGCGCATTGAGCTCCTGGTGCAGCTTTTTATGGGGGTTTTGCTTATTTTTATCTCACCGCTGTCGGCATCATAAAAGCGCATGAGAAGATTTATCATGGTGGTCTTGCCGCAGCCTGTGGGGCCTACAATGGCTGTGCGCTCGCCGGACCTTACGTGCAGGTCGAATTTTTCAATGAGCTTCACCTTGGGGTCATAGCTGAAATCCACCTTATCAATATCAACGCTGCCGTCCACCTTTGTGAGCACCACTGCGTTCACATCATCGGGCAGCTCCTCGGTCTCCTCTATAAGGTCAAACACCCGTCTTGCCGAGGCAAAGGCGCTTTGCAGCTCGGTTATAACTCCCGATATCTCGTTAAAAGGCTTGGTGTACTGGTTGGCATAGGTGAGAAAGCTGGAAAGATTGCCCACCGTGAAGCCAGCGCCGTTTATTACCGAAACTGCGCCTATTATGCCCACCGAGGTATAAACAAGTCCGTTCACAAATCTGGTGCAGGGGTTTGTCAGCGATGAAAAGAATATCGCCTTTACACCCACATCTGCCAGCTTTTTGTTGTAAACGTCAAACTGCTTTTCGGCGTTTTCCTCATATCCGAAGGCGGTCACGGTCTTGCGGTTGCCTGTCATCTCTTCCACAAGGCTGGTCATCTCGCCCCTTGCCACCGATTGCAGGTGAAACAGGCTGAAGGTGTTTTTTGCGATGAACCTTGCCACAAAAAGCGATAAGGGAGTGAGCACCACAACTATCAGCGATATCTTCACGTTTATTGAAAGCATGAAGATAAGTGTACCAAAAATTGTACAAATACCCGTGAAGAGCTGTGCAAAGCCCATTAGCAGACCGTCGGATATCTGGTCGATATCGGTTATCACACGGCTTATTATATCACCGTGTGGGTGAGAGTCGATATATGAAAGGGGCAGGCGGCTGAGCTTTTCAAAGGCGTCGCTCCTTATATCCCTCACCACGTTAAAGGTTATTTTGTTGGTGCAAAGGGACATAAGATACTGAGAGAGCGCAGTGAGCGCCACCGCTGCGGCAAGCTTTATTATGATAGGCACAAGACCCTCAAAGTCCACCTCACCCTTGCCCACGATAAGGTCAACGGCATTGCCTATGAGTATAGGCGCATAAAGCGTGGCTGCCACTGATATCAGCGCAAAGACCATTGACAGCACAAACAGGCTGATATAGGGAGTTACATAGCGCATAAGCGGCTTTACAACAGGCTTTTTGTTATTTGCCAATGCCCTTCACCTCCTCTTCCGACAGCTGTGAGAGACATATCTCCTTATAAACAGGGCAGTCTGCAAAAAGCTCGGCATGGCTGCCTATGCCTGCTATCCTGCCGTCGTCTAAAACGATTATCTTTTCGGCATTTTTTATGGAGGATATCCTCTGGGAGACTATAAACACCGTCATGCTGCCTTGCAGCTCGGCGATGGCTTTTCTCAGCCTTGCGTCCGTGGCAAGGTCAAGCGCCGAGGCTGAGTCGTCGAGTATGACTATCTCGGGGCTGCCCACAAAGGCTCTGGCTATGGTCAGCCTCTGGCGCTGACCGCCCGAAAGGTTCTTGCCCTCCTGCAAGATCATTTCATCAAGCTTGTCGGGCTTATCCATTACAAAATCATAAGCCTGGGCTGTTTTGAGAGCTTTTATTATCTCCCCGTCAGTCGCCTGCTCGTTTCTGAAGCGCATATTGTCTCTGACGGTGCCTTTAAAGAGCACTGCTCTCTGGGGCACTATGCCTATCTTCTGTCTCAGCTGCTTGAAGGGGTAGCTTTTCACATCAACGCCGTCAACATACACCTCGCCGCAGGTGCAGTCGTAAAATCGGGGTATCAGGTCAATAAGGGTGGTCTTGCCCGAGCCTGTACCGCCTATTATGCCCACAGTCTCCCCTTTTTTGACCGAAAAGCTTATGTTTTCAAGGGCATATTCATCGTTTTGGTGGTATGAAAAGCTGACGTTTTTAAACTCAACACAGGGAGCATTGCTCTGCTCGGTGACAGTCTCGTTCCCGTTATCCGTAACCGAGGGCGAGACTGCAAAAACATCGTTTATCCTCACGGCTGACGCCTGCATTTTTGTGATGTTGGTAACAAGTATCGCCATTGCCAGCAGTGCCAGAAGTATCTGGTTCATATAGTTTATCAGGGCGATAAGCTCCCCCTGTGATATACCGCCTGAATTTACCGTTTTTGCGCCGCTCCAGATAAGCACGCCTATGGCGGTGTTGACTATAACATAGGTCAGTGGGTTCATAAGGGCGTTTATCCTGCCTGCGGCTATCTGCAAACGTGTCAGCTCCTCATTGGTGCCGTTAAGCTGGTTTTCTTCGTCCTGCTGACGTGAGAAGGCACGTATCACCCTTGCGCCTGTGAGCATTTCACCTGTCATAAGATTTGTTTTGTCGAGGGTCTTTTGTATCACCTTGTACCTTGGTATGGTGGTGCTCATTATCTTATAGATAACATAGGCTAGGCAGGGGGCTATCACCAGAAATATCAGCGTGAGCTTCACCGATATGGTAAAAGCCATTATCACCGACCCCAGCACTATAAAGGGCGACCGCAGCAGCAGTCTCAGCAGTATATTCACCCCCGACTGTGCGGTGTTGATATCCGAGGTCATTCGGGTGATAAGGGTGGAGTTGCCTATCTCGTCTATCTCCTTATAAGAAAGGGTGTTTATGTGGTGGAAAAGGTCGGTCCTCAGCTCGGTGCCGAAGCCCACCGACGCCTTTGCCGCAAAAAACTGCGCCGTCAGTGAACAGCTCAGCCCCAGAACCCCCAGCAGCACCATTATGCCGCCCATTCTGAAAACATAGCCCTTATCCTCACTTGCAATGCCGATATCTATTATATCAGCCATAACAAGGGGCACAGCCAGCTCAAAGCAAGCCTCTATCAGCTTGAAAAGCGGACCTATGACGCTTTCCTTTTTATAGTTTTTAAGATATCTGAAAAGCTTAAACATCTTATCTCTGCTCCGTATCTGTTTCAAAATTAATGGGCGATATACTCGCCCATTGTAATATTATTATTTGTCATTTACTGCTTTTTCAGCTTCTTTACCTTTACCCTTACGCTTAAACAATCCGATGAACCTTGACCATAAGCTTTTTTTTTTACATTCTCGCCCTCGGTCTGCTCGGCTGCTGTTTTTGGCTTGGGGGCAGCGTCTGCCGCTTTGGCGGTGGGGGCGTTGGCATAAGCCTCGGCAAAAAGCCTGCTCTGGGCGTCTACCTTTGGTCCGTCGGCGGGCTTTCTGGTATATATGCCGTCGGGCTGCATTACTCTTGCCTTAACGTTATCAGCCATCTGGGTCTCAAACAGCGACAGCACACGCTTTTTTATGCCCTCATCAAGTATGGGGGCTGCCACCTCAACACGTCTTGTGGTGTTTCTGGTCATATAGTCAGCAGAGGATATGTAAACGCTCTTTCTCACGCCGCTGCCAAAAATATAGATCCTTGCGTGCTCAAGATATCTGCCCACTATTGAGCGTATATGCACGTTCTCGGTAACACCCTCGACCCCTGCCACCAGACAGGATATGCCCCTTATGACCAGGTCTACCTTGACCCCTGCCTGAGAGCACTCGATCATCTTGTCGATTATCACCTTATCGGTCAGCGAGTTGAGCTTTGCGCCCACATAGCCCTCGCCCCCTGCCTTTGCGACAGCTATCTCGTTATCCATCATATCCAGCACCCTGTTCTGCAAACAGTGGGGTGCCACCAGCAAAAGCCTGCTGTTTTCCACCAGCTCACCTATAGAGAGGGTCCTGAAAACCTCCTCGGCGTCCTCGGCAATGGTCTTGTTGCTGGTCATAAGGCAGAGGTCGGTGTAGAGCCCTGCGGTCTTTTCGTTATAGTTGCCCGTGCCTATCTGCACGGTGTATTTAACTCCCAGATCGGTCTTTCTGGTGATAAGGCAGAGCTTTGAATGTACTTTGAGTCCCTTTGGTCCGTACATTACCCGACAGCCTGCTTCTTCAAGCTGCTTTGACCAGCCGATGTTGTTCTCTTCATCGAACCTTGCTCTCAGCTCAACAAGCACCACTACCTCTTTACCGTTCTCGGCGGCGTCGCAAAGCGCCTTTACCACCTTTGAGTTTTTTGCCACCCTGTAAAGGGTCATCTTGACAGAAACAACGCTGTCATCTCTGGCGGCTTCGTTAAGCAGTCTTATAAAGGGCTGTATCGACTCATAGGGGTATGACAAAAACAGGTCGTGCTCGTCTATCTGCTGTATCATGGGCACATTTTCATCTATCATTCCCGACCTCTGGGGCTCCTGCTTGGCAAAGAAAAGCTGTTTTTTTGCCTCAGCCTTATCAAATACCGAGTAGATATACGACATATCCAGCGGTGTTTTTTCAACAAAGACCTGCTTTTTTGAAAGCTCCAGCCTGGTGCACAGCTCCTTGACCATTACGTCTGAGACCTGCTTTGAAAGCTGCAGCCTTACAGGGCAAAGCCTTTTTCTCTTATTTATCAGCTCCGACATATTCTGCCTGAAATCAAGCTCTCTGTCAAAGCTCTCGTCAACGTCTATATCGGCATTTCTGGTTATGCGCATAAGCGCCTTTTCTTCCAGCTTATAGCCTGTGAACACCTTGTCAGCGAAATAGGCTATGATATCCTCCACCAGCACATAGCTGATAATGCTCTCGTCCTGCTGCGGCAGAAATACCACACGCCTGAACTTTTCGCTGCAGCCTATCATACCCAGCGTTACCCCGGATTTTGAGGTGAGCTTGGCTGCCACATAAATGCTCTTGTTCACCAGAAAGGGGAAGGGGTGGCGCTTGTCGATTATCAGCGCATTCAAAAAGGGCTTTATCTCATAGGCATAGTAAGCCTCGATAAATTCAAGCTCCTGCTTGGTCAGGCTCTTCATTGTTTTGTGGAAGATATAGTGCTCCTCCAGCGCCTTGTCAATATTCTTATAGCTCTCGTCCTTGGCGGTGATAAGCTCTCTCACTCTTGAAAAAATAGCTGTGAGCTGCTCTGACGGGCGCATTTTAGACTTATTGTCCTTATGCATATCGTCCACCAGCGAGGCGTCATAAATCGAGCCCACCCTGACCATAAAGAACTCGTCAAGGTTGCTTGCATATATGGACTGGAACTGCAGCCTTTCCAGCAGAGGAACGCTCTCGTCCCTTGCCTCCTCCAGCACTCTTTCATTAAATTTCAGCCACGAAAGCTCTCTGTTATCATAGACCCTGTTTTTCACAGTATTATCTCCTTATTATGATGTATTAAGCTGATATTATGTACTCTACCAATAATTATATTACATAAATCCCGAAATGTCAATGATAACGGCGCAAAAAATCTCCCCTGCTGCCGCCGCGAAAATCAATTTTTGATTTCCGCAGAAGCAAGATGACCAGAGGCAAGAGGCAAGACCGAGGTACGCCTGCGGCGAATTTTTATTTTGTCCGCTTTGCGGACACATTTTTCTTGCTTCTTGAGATCACTGCCGCAAGAGAGATATAGTGACAGCCGTTTCAGCTTCTGCTTCTCTGCACTGCCCTTTTCCAGCCATCGGTCAGCTGTGTGCGCTCATTTTCCTCCATTGAGGGGATAAACTCCCGAAACTTCTGTGAAACACGGTTGAGCTCCTCCCTGCTCTTCCAGATACCGCAGTGCAGCCCTGCCAGAAATGCTGCGCCTGTGGCGGTGGACTCGATGTTGTTGGGTCTTATTATGCTGCGGTCGAGGATATCCGCCTGAAACTGCATGAGAAAATCATTCTGTGACGCACCGCCGTCTACCTTTATGAGATTGAGGGACGAGGTGTCCTCCTCCATAGCCTTGATAACATCGGCGGTCTGGTAAGCTATAGCCTCCAGCGCTGCCCTTACAATATAAGCCCTGCCCGAGCCTCTGGTCAGTCCGCAGATAACTCCCCTGGCTTCGCTGTCCCAGTAGGGTGTGCCGAGCCCCACAAAGGCAGGCACAAAGTATACTCCCCCGTTATCATCAACGCTTGTGGCAAGCTCTGAGGTCTCCTCGGCGGTGCTTATTATGCAAAGCTCGTCACGCAGCCATTTCACCACAGCCCCCGATACGAACACCGAGCCTTCAAGGGCATAGCTCACCCTGCCGTCAATGCCCCATGCAATGGTGGTGAGCAGACCGTTTTTGCTGTCAACAGGCTCGTCACCTGTGTTCATGAGAAGAAAGCCCCCTGTGCCGTAGGTGTTCTTGACGTCCCCCTTCTGGAAGCAGCACTGACCGAACAGCGCCGCCTGCTGGTCCCCTGCGCAGCCGCACACGGGTATCTGCGCCCCCAGCAGCTCAGCCGCCGTCACGCCGAAGTCTCCTGACGAGGGTCTTACCTCGGGGAGTATCTCACTTGGTATGCCCAAAAGCCCCAGTATCTCCTTATCCCATTCAAGGGTGTGTATGTTAAAAAGCATGGTGCGCGATGCGTTGGTGTAGTCGGTAGCGTGCACTTTGCCCCCTGTCAAATTCCAGATAAGCCATGTATCCACCGTGCCGAAAAGTATCTCGCCTTTTTTGGCACGCCGGAGCACGCCCTCGACGTTATCGAATATCCACTTTATTTTGGTGGCAGAAAAATATGGGTCTATCAGCAGACCTGTTTTGCTGCGGAAGAATTTGCCCAGCCCCTGCTCTTCAAGTCTTTTGCAGACCTCGGCGGTGCGGCGGCACTGCCACACTATGGCGTTGCATACAGGCTCGCCCGTAGCCTTATCCCACATTATCACCGTCTCACGCTGGTTGGTTATGCCTATGGCAGCAATGCTCTCGGGGTTCTCCCCTATGGCGGTGAGATATTCTGCACAGTCCTTGGCGGCACGCAGCTGGGTCTGCAAAATGTCTTTGGGGTCATGCTCCACCCAGCCTGCTTTGGGGAATATCTGTCTGAACTCATACTGGGAGACATAGACCTTCTCGCCGCTTTCATCAAACAAAACGGCTCTTGAAGATGTGGTGCCCTGATCGAGAG
>CALCRR010000388.1 GCA_937894495.1 uncultured Ruminococcus sp.
TTTTTTATACCTTGCATTTGTGCGGTTTACCACATAATTTTGTAAACCGTTTTTCCAGCCCCTAGCACTCTAACCACTAGTGACCAGCAGCTTACCATGTAAAATGGTGTTTTCCTATCAAAATTGTACTCTGCGGCTTGAAATTTATACATGGTATAAATTTTTGTTATAGAGTTGTGCAGGTTGCTAAAAAATAGCTATTAGATGATCGCCCAAAGTATGATTTTCTACAAAAATCAAAAAAACTACAGAAAACCTATTGACATAATAGGAAAAGTGTGATATTATAATTCCAGTGAAGCAATCCTAGTTAATCGCTAGGATTAATAAGAAATAAAAAGGGGCGGTCAGATATGAAATTGATTTACCGCAGCCTTAAAGTATCACCTCATATGCGAATGTGCCCCTAGAGGCAAAAAGTTAGAAGCAAAAAGCAGTATCTGTGCCGCTGTGAGGTTTTAAAGAAGCGGATAACTTTAAGGCTTGGACGGCGGAGCAGGTTTAAAATATAAGTCCATAGTAAATATAACTCCATAAAATATAAACTCCAAAAAATTGAATTTTAAAGTACGTTTTGATCTATAGCATATCTTGCTGACGGCAGGATAAATGCAGAAAAATACATAATGAAAGAGGTAATTTATCATGAGTAAAATAAATGAGAGAGCACTTAAATTCGAGACAAAGCAGCTGCACGTAGGTCAGGAGAACCCCGACCCCACCACCGATGCAAGAGCTGTGCCGATATATCTCACATCTTCATATGTGTTCCATAATTCCGAGCACGCAGCTGACCGTTTCGGTCTGAGAGATGCAGGCAACATCTACGGCAGACTCACAAACCCAACACAGGGCATTTTTGAGGAGCGTATCGCAGCCCTTGAAGGCGGCGTTGCTGCACTGGGCCTTTCGTCGGGAGCTGCTGCTATCACCTATGCAATACAGGCTGTTGCACACGCAGGCAACCACGTTGTAGCTGCAAAGAACATTTACGGCGGCACATACAACCTGCTCAAGCACACACTGCCTGCTTACGGTATCGAGACGACCTTTGTTGACCCCTTTGATTACGATGCTATCGAGGCTGCTATACAGGATAACACCACAGCGATCGAGATCGAAACACTGGGCAACCCCAACTCTGAGGTAGTTGATATTGAGAGGATCGCAAACATTGCGCACGCACACAAGATACCTCTGATCGTTGATAATACATTTGCTACACCTTATCTGGTAAGACCTATCGAGTACGGCGCAGACATTGTTGTACACTCTGCAACCAAGTTCATAGGCGGCCACGGCACAACTATCGGCGGCGTTATCGTTGACAGAGGTAAGTTCGACTGGATCGCTTCGGGCAAGTTCCCATGGCTGGTCGAGCCTAACGTAAGCTACCACGGCGTAAGCTTTGCAAAGAACGTTGGCGCAGCTGCATATGTAACATACATCAGGGCTATCCTGCTGAGAGACACAGGCTCAACACTTTCACCTGTTCACGCATTCATCTTCCTGCAGGGACTTGAAACACTTTCGCTTAGAGTTGAAAGACACGTTGAGAATGCTCTTAAAGTTGTAGAGTATCTCAAAAACCAGCCCCAGGTCGAAAAGGTAAACCACCCCTCTATCAGCGATAATGCTGAGCAGAAGGAGCTTTACGCTAAATACTTCCCCAACGGCGGCGGTTCTATCTTCACATTCGAGATCAAGGGCGGTGCAGCTGAGGCTCAGAAGTTTATTGATAATCTCCAGCTGTTCTCACTGCTGGCAAATGTGGCTGACGTTAAGTCGCTGGCTATCCACCCTGCATCTACCACTCACTCTGAGTGCAACGAGGAAGAGCTTCTCGAGCAGGGCATCAAGCCTAACACCATCAGGCTCTCCATCGGTACCGAGCACATCGACGATATCATCGAGGACCTCGACGAGGCTTTCAAGGCTCTTTAATAGAGTTCATAATTCCGATTTCACGTACCATAATATATATTCTTACCTTCTTATTGTTGAAAAACCGCAGGAGCTATTGCTTCTGCGGTTTTTTACTTTTTTCTTCCCCCACCTGTCGTACTATTGTGGAGTAGACAGGATATCGAGTCCTCCCCGGAGGGGTGCTCACCGCACGGGGTATTTCCCCCACCTG
>CALCRR010000389.1 GCA_937894495.1 uncultured Ruminococcus sp.
CTTGCTTCTTGCTTCTAGAGGCACAGGTGGGGGAAATACCCCGTCCGGTGAGGACCGCCCGAGGACGTTTGACAAAATTGAAGAAATGTAGTATAATAGAATTATCTATTAACAGAAAGCGAGATGAAGGATCATGGTAAATGATAAAGCAAGAAAGCTGCTGTGCGAGCAGTTTGTGGCTAACAATACTATCGCACCTAAATACTACGAGAAATACAGCGTTAAAAGAGGACTGAGAAATGCCGACGGAACTGGTGTTATGGCAGGTCTTACAAACATCTGTAACGTTCACGGATATGTTGTGAACGAGGGTGAAAAAATGCCGATAGAGGGCCAGCTCATCTACCGTGGCTATAACATAAAGGACCTTGTGGCGAATGCAGTTAAGGAGAACCGCTTCGGCTTTGAGGAGATAGTGTATCTGCTGCTCATGGGCGACCTGCCCAAAAAGGACGAGCTTGAAGCCTTCTGCTCCATACTTGCGGAGAACCGCCCCCTGCCTGAGGACTTTTTCTCGGATATGATACTAAAAGCCCCCTCAAAGGACATAATGAACAAAATGTCCCGTTCCATACTTGCACTTTATTCCTACGACTATAACCCCGAGAACCGTTCGCCTGAGTTTGAAATGGCAACGGCTATCTCCATAATCTCAAAGCTGCCCTATATAATGACCCTGGCATACCAGGTAAAAAGACGCACCTTTGATAACGAGAGTATGTTTTTGCACCCCTTAGACCCCAACCACTCCACTGCCGAGATGATACTTTCCGCTATCAGACCCGACAGGCAGTTTACCGATGAAGAAGCTAAGCTTTTAGATGTGCTGATGATGCTCCATGCAGAGCACGGCGGCGGTAATAACTCCACCTTCTCCTGCCGTGTGCTCACATCTTCCGGCACCGACCCCTATTCGGCATACTCTGCCGCTATCGGCTCGCTGAAAGGTCCCCGTCACGGCGGCGCCAATATCAAGGTATCGGCAATGCAGGAGTGCGTGATGGAGCACGTTGCCAACTGGGAGGACGAGGGTCAGGTGGCTGACTTCCTCATAAAGATACTCAATAAGGAAGCCTTCGACCACTCGGGGCTTATCTACGGCATGGGTCACGCAGTTTATACCCTTTCAGACCCCAGAGCTATCATTCTTAAAGAGAATGCAAGAAAAATGGCAGAGGGCACCGAGTATGAGAAGGAGTACCGCCTGCTTGAAACTATCGAGCGCCTTACTCCCGAGCTGTTCCTTAAAATAAAGGGCAACGACAAGGCGATGTGTGCTAATGTGGATATGTATTCGGGCTTTGTTTACAGAATGCTGGGCGTGCCCCAGGACCTGTTCACCCCGATGTTCGCAGTTTCAAGAATGCCCGGCTGGTGCGCCCACCGCTTTGAGGAGCTGGTAACAGGCAAGCGCATTATCCGCCCTGCCTACAAGGCTGTTTCCAGGGAAAAGAAATACATTCCCCTGGACGAGAGAGAATAACAGCTCAGACGCAGTAATTCAGTATTATTAAAGGCACTTTTGTCAATACCGACAAAAGTGCCTTTTTTGTTACTTCCTTCAGCAGCGAAGAACACAAAGCTATAATAAACAAACCTTGCTTTACCGCCCCTGCGCTTATTTCTTTTTCTTCTCTTTCTTCTTCTTTTTCTTGTTCTCCTCGATGACCTTCAGAGGGTCGCCGAAGCGTTCAAGGTTCTTCTCCATGTCCATCTCGGGCTTGGTCTCGCTCTTTTTGATGATAGAGGTCATCTGCTCCATAAGCAGCGTCTGCTCAAATGCGTCAACAGCCTCTTCACAGGTCTCGGCAGTGCCGTCTAAGAGCTTTTCCTTTATCCTGCCTATGTTTTTCATGTAGTCAACATCAAGCTCCATAAAGTCGATCTTTTTCTGCAGTGCTGCAAAATAATCATCACGCTGCTTCTCTACCTGCTTTATCCTCAGATCAAGTATCTCGATCTGCTCTTTGATACCGTCGTTTACCTCTGCCTGGTGCTGCTTCAGCGCCGAGAGCTTATACCTGTTAAGGCTGACAACAAAGATTATGCCCGGTATAAGTATGAACAGCGATACAACTATCGGCACCAGCACAGCCGACTTGTGCAGCGGTATGAAAAGGATAATAAACACCAGCACAGCCGCAGCCACGCAGATCATTATATCTCTCTTCGCTCTCTGTTTAACATCAAAATCTGCTTCGACCTTTGAAACATCTTTAATATAAGTTTTAAGATACTCCTTGTTCTCATAGCTTACATTAACAGCGTCCTCAAACTCAAAATATCTGTTGATAAAGGTCTCGGCTTGATCCATTCTTTCAAGCTCAGTCATTGATATCCCCCATATCGAAAAAAATATTTATCCTTTATAAGTATATCACAGTGATCGGGATTTGTCAACTATTTTTGTTAATATTTTATTCAACAAAAGCCACAAAAATTTTCTTTTAAACTTTTTACGAAACCGTTTACAATACTTGACAATGACCATGCAGATATTTTATAATAATTATAGCGTATTTTTTTATGACGTCTGGCAGCAGAAAAAAGTGTTTGCAAAGCCGATAAAATGGAGGGAGTATCATGGAAATACCACAGAACAAAAAGCTGATCGCAGCTGACAGCGGTAAAATGACATATATGGGCAGGATCGACCACAGCGACCCTGCAAAGCCACAGTTCATCTGGGCAGGCTCTAACGTAAGAATGAGATTTACAGGAACATCTGTGAGCGCTTTGATCTATAACAAGCGCTTTTACAACACCATGCTCCTCGGCTTTATCATCGACGGCAAGGAGGGCAAGGTGCAGTTCGGCTCAAAGGACGAGTGGGAGGGAGAGTATCTGCTTGACCTTGCAGACGGTCTGGAAGAGGGCGAGCATGAGATAATACTCTTCAAGCGGCAGGACGCCACCCACTATTTCGACTTTTACGGCTTTATCATAGACGAAAATGCCGAGGCTCTTGAAGCTCCAAAGCTCCCCGACCTTAAAATAGAATGCTTCGGCGACTCTGTATCGGCAGGTGCTGTGGTGGAGGCTATGGACTATGTGGGCAGCAATGACCCCGAAAACAATGACGGTATATACGATAACGCATGGCACAGCTATGCAAGCATAACCGCCCGTAACCTGGGCGCACAGGTACACCTGACCGCACAGGGGGGCATTGCCATTTTTGATAACACAGGCTACTACCATGCCCCCGACTTTATCGGCATGGAGACCGCTTACGACAAGCTCTGCTATTTCCCCGAGGGCAGCAAGGGCTATACCCCCTGGGACTTCGGCAGATATATCCCCGATATCGTCATATTCGCCGTAGGTCAGAACGACCAGCACAACGAAGCCCAGGGCGACCCCGATATAAACGACCCCGTTTTCAGGGAAAAGTGGAAAAACCGCTATAAGGATATCATTCTCGACCTGAGGTCAAAATACCCCGACGCACGCTTTGTGCTGCTTCTCACCGTGCTGTGCCACGATAAAAGCTGGGACGACGCAGTGGACGAGATAGCCAATGAGCTGGGCGACGACAAGCTCACCCACCTGCTCTTCACCCGAACAGGCAAAGCCACCCCGGGTCACCCCAGGCTATCCGAGCAATACGAAATGGCACAGGGGCTGACAGCACACCTATTTTCAATGTATAATTCATAATGCATAATTGTCCTCGCCGGACGGGGTATTTCCCCCACCTTCCGTACTATTGTGGTGTGGGCAAGCGCTCGAGTCCTCCCCGGAGGGGAGGGGGTGCTTTCGTGGCAGCTCGCACTTTGTGACGCTGCGCGAACCTTGGTAAATGTTGACTTTGTGCGCTGTAGGTAATTTTGATTAGAATTTATTTTCCCCCTACTAAAACAAAGCGGAGTTTTCAAGGCGCAAAAGCTGATTTACATGACTTTGATAAAACGGCGAACAAAGTGGGCATATCAAGGCTCAAACATAGCGTGCGGTGAAAGGCTCAAAAGAAGTAGGAACGAAATCGGTCTCTTCCGTTGCGGCAGCCAAGAAAAAACCCAAAAGTGTGGCGATGAACAACAGTAAACCAAGCGGCACGATAGTCACCATACGGACATAAGTATAGCGAAATAAAGCGCAGGGTCAAGCCGGGCGCCAGACGGCTTGCGGGGTCTGGGGCAGCGCCCCAGCTCAAGGCGCAAAAGGAGTAAAAAATGAACACAAAAAGAGCAGCAGCACTCTGCCTTGCAGTGGTGATGACCATGTCGGTCACAGCCTGCGGCGGCAGTGACAGCAAAGACAAGAAAAGCAGCAAAGCCGAGACCTCTTCAAGCAGCAGCGAGAGCAAAGCTGAGGATACCCCCGTGGTGGAGAGTATCGGCAACTTAGACCTTTCGGACGTCACCACCGAGTATGACGTGCCTGAGGATTTTTCGCTGAGCTTTGAGCCTGAGGAGGGCACTGTATCAGGCGGCGCAGCAGTTATGGATAAAAGCTTTCTGGGGGAGTATACAGGCAGCGGATTTGTGGCTCTGCCAAGCTCGGGGGACGAGGTGACCATGCAGGCGCAGTTCCCTGCAAAGGGCAGCTATAATATCACCATGAGAGCTACAGGCGACAGCACCAACTTCAAAAACCTGCTGACTATCGACGGCAGCGCCGCCGCAAGCTTCACCCCCGAAGCTACCGAGTTCTCAGATATCACAATAGAAAACGTCCTTATCGAAGCAGGCGAGCATACCATAGGCATAAAGGGCGATGACGGACACGTCTACATTGACAACATCACCATCACCCCTGCACCTGCTATCGACCTCAGCCAGTATAATGTCACCAGGGAGCTTTCAAACCCCAATGCCTCCGACCACGCAAAACGGCTCTATAATATGCTGGCGGATATCTACGGCAAGTATACCCTCTCAGGTCAGTATTCGGGCGACGGCGAGGGCAAGGACAGCCGTGAATTCAAGGAGCTGAGCAAAAATCTCGGCAAGACCCCTGCCATACTTGGTTTAGATGTGAGCGGCGTGAGTATATCAAACACAGGCAGCAACGGCGAGATGGAGCTGCTGCAGGCTATGGACTGGTATAATAACGAGAACGGCATCGTCACCTTCTGCTGGCACTGGATAGCCCCCGAGCCGTACCTTAACTATAACGGCAACCCCTGGTGGAGAGGCTTTTATACCGACAGCACCTCCTTCGACCTGGGCAAAGCTATGAGCGGCGAGGACCAGGAGGGCTATGACCTTATCATTGAGGAGCTGGATAATATGGCTCAGGCGCTGAAAACTCTGGCAGACGAGGATATCCCCATTCTCTGGAGACCGCTGCACGAGGCCGCAGGCGACCCCAAATACCCCGGCAATGCGTGGTTCTGGTGGGGCGCAGCAGGCAAGGACCCCTACCTGGAGCTGTGGAAGCTCATGTATGATAAGTTCACCAACGAGTATGAGCTCAATAACCTTATATGGGTGTGGAACGCACAAAGCCCCAGCTGGTACCCGGGAGATGAATATGTGGATATAATCGGCTACGACTGCTACCCCTCCGAGCATGACAGCTCCTCACAAAAATGGTACTACGACCTGATGAAAGAATGCTCGCCCACTCACAGCAAGATAATTGCCGAGACCGAGAACGGCGCAATGTTCGACCCTGACGCCGCATTTAACGACGGCTCACGCTGGGCATGGTTCTCCACCTGGAACGGCGAGTTTACCCTGAAAGACAGGCAGCTCTCAGACCAATATACCACCTTTGAAATGTGGGATAAGATCTACAACAGCGAAAGGGTCCTCACTCTTGACGAACTCCCCGACCTTAAATGCTACCCCCTTAATACAGATGACTATCTGGCAGGGCTCAACTGATGACCCTGCCCCGATAAAGATACGAATTAAAAAAGCCTGAGAGCTTAAATCGCTCTCAGGCTTTTGGGTTTTTACAGACTTTTATCAGCCCATTACCACAACGACCTCGTGCTCGGTACCCTTGTCGAATACAGGCAGGATATTGCCGTTGATCTTAGTGCCGTCAACAGTTACCTCCTTGATACCCTTTGATACGTGATCGGGGTTCTTAACGGTAATGTTGTAGGTGTTGTCTCTGAACTTTCTTGTGAGCTTGAAGCCGTCCCATGCCTCGGGGATAGAAGGATCTATCTTCAGTCCGTCGTAAGCAGGAATGCAGCCCAGTATAAACTGCGATATAGCCACAAAGTTCCATGAAGCTGTACCTGTCAGCCAGCTGTTTTTAGCCTCGCCGTGTCTCTTTGCGTCCTTGCCTGCGATCATCTGGGCGTAAACATAAGGCTCGGTCCTGTGCAGGTCGGATATATCCTCCAGATAAGCAGGAGCTATCTTTGAGTAATACTCAAATGCCTGATCGCCTCTGCCGATAGCAGCCTCAGCGCAGATTATCCATGCGTTGTTGTGGCAGAATATACCTGCGTTCTCCTTATAGCCTGCGGGATATGTGGATATCTCACCGTACTCCTTATAATACTTTGTAAATGCAGGGTTGTTGAGTACAAGACCGTACTTGGAGTCAAGATACTTCTTGACGCTGTTCATTGTGAGGACGTCCTTGCCGCTCTCCTTGCCAAGACCTGCCATAACAGCAAAGCCCTGGGGCTCGATGAAGATCTTGCCTTCCTCGTTCTCGTGTGAGCCCACCTTCTTGCCGAAGTCGTCATATGCTCTTAAGAACCACTCGCCGTCCCAGCCGTATTCAAGTGTGTTCTTGTTCATGTTGTCGATAGCTTCCTGTGCCTTTGCAGCCTCGTCATCAAGTCCCTTGTATTTGCAGAGCGCTACATACTCGGGTCCTATAAATGCCATCATAGCTGCGACCATTACCGACTCAGCCACACGGCTGAACTTCTCCTCACCGTACTTAGGCGAGGTATATGTCTGGAAGCTCTCACCCGGTGTGTCCGAATGGCAGCTCAGGTTCAGGCAGTCGTTCCAGTCAGCTCTCATAGCCAGCGGCATACCGTGGGGTCCTACAAAGTCAGCAACGTGCCAGAAGCTCTGCTTTAAGTGGTGCATCATGCTCTGTGCCTTGCTCTCGTCATTGTCATAGGGTACGTTTTCATCGAGTATGCTGTAATCGCCTGTTTCCTTTATGTACTGTGCGGTGGAAAGTATCATCCACAGCGGATCGTCCGAGAAATCGCCGCCGATAGCGTCGTTGCCCTTCTTGGTAAGTGGCTGGTACTGGTGGTAGCAGCCGCCGTCCTCATACTGGGTAGCTGCCAGATCGAGTATTCTCTCTCTTGCTCTGTCGGGTATCTGGTGAACGAAGCCCAGCAGATCCTGGTTGGAGTCTCTGAAGCCCATTCCTCTGCCGATACCGCTCTCAAAGTAAGAAGCCGATCTTGACATATTGAAGGTTACCATGCACTGATACTGGTTCCAGATATTTACCATTCTGTTGAGCTTGTCATCAGCAGTCTCAACATGATACTGGCTGAGCAGAGCCTCCCAGCTTGCTTTGAGATCTGCAAGAGCCTTGTCAGCCTTCTCAGCTGTGTTCATAGCCTCTATCATCTCATAAGCCTTGGACTTGTTCATGGAACCGTCCTCGTTCCACTTGTTCTCGCCGTTCTCAACATAGCCGAGAACAAACACCAGCGTCTTTTCCTCGCCTGCGTCAAGGGTGATGTCTACGCAGTGTGAAGCCACAGGCGACCAGCCATCGGCAACTGAGTTAGCGCTCTTGCCCTCGAAAACAGTTCCGGGGTTAGCAAAGCCGTTGTAAATGCCGCCCATAAAGGTCTCTCTGTCGGTATCAAAGCCGCTTATATCGGCATTAACGGTGTAGAAGGCAAAGTGATCTCTTCTCTCTTTATACTCGGTCTTGTGGAATATTGTTGAGCCCTCGATCTCGACCTCGCCTGTGTTGAAGTTTCTCTGGAAGTTCTCGCCGTCATCCTGTGCGTTCCACAGACACCACTCTAAGAAGGAGAACAGCTTGAAGCTCTTCTTTTCGCTGCCCTTGTTTTTCAGCACTACCTTCTGTACCTCGCCGTTGTAGTCAACAGGTACGAAGAAGCTCACCTCAGCCTCCAGACCGTTCTTCTCGCCCTTGATTATGGTGTAGCCCATACCGTGGCGGCAGGAGTATGCGTCAAGCTCAGTCTTAACAGGGCTCCAGCCGGGGTTCCATACAGTGCCGTTATCGTTGATGTAGAAATATCTTCCGCCCATATCGACAGGCACGTTGTTGTAGCGGTAACGGGTTATTCTTCTCAGCCTTGCGTCCTTGAAGAAGCTGTAACCGCCTGCTGTGTTGGAAATGAGCGAGAAAAACTCCTGTGTTCCCAGATAGTTTATCCATGGGTAAGGAGTCCTTGGGTTAGTGATGACGTATTCTTTGTTCACATCATCAAAAAATCCGAATTTCATTAGAAAATTCCACCTTTCTATATTGTTTATATAAATTAATTTTTAAATTAATTTTCTTTTGTGCCTTGAGCTGGGGCTCTGCCCCTTGAATGACAAACTTTGATCAACTATCAAAGTTATATAGCTAATTTCCAGCCACTAGCTTTCTGGTTATCCAACGACTGGCAGCAGTCTTTAAAATCGTGTATTTGTGCGTGCTACCGCATAATTTTGTAAAACGGTTTTCTTACCTCTTACTTCTTACCTCTTACCTCTAAAAGCGACTATCAGGGAATTTCTCCGAAATTTCCCCGTCGCTCCATGCGGCGTAGAGCACCTCGCCGTCTATAATGGCAATGCTGAAATCGTCGCCCTTGCGGTCTCTCAGCTCATACTCCAGCTCGTTCATAAAATCGCCGCCCTCGCCCTTGTGGTGCATTCTCGACTCGGGCAGGCTGTCCTCGTCGGTGCGCTCCAGTATCTCTACGGCTTTTTCGTAAGCCTGCTTTGCGTCAAGCAGCACCTGCCGCCTGCGCATTACCTCACTGCCGTTTTCTTTGATATCGTAGATCACGGGCTTGCCGTTTTCATATCTCACTGATATTATGGCGTCTGCATAGTTATCGCTGTCGTTTTCGGGAGTAACTCTCAGCCGCAGGGTAACGTCTGTAGCCCCTGCTATCTCCTCGGTCTTAGTGCCCAGGTCGATAAAGTCTATCTGCGCTTTTTGGGGATAGTCGGCATTAAAAAGCAGCTTGTCCCAGCCCCTTTGTATAAGGCTGCTGCTCATAAGCTCCTCAGCTTTTTCGGTGTCCCCCGTTTCGAGGTATCCCAGCCAGAGCTCCACTGCGGCACGGGCGTTATCAATGTTGGCTTTTTCGATCTCCACAGCGGTCTTTTCGCTGTCCTCTGCCGAGCTTTCTTCATCGAACGCACGGGCAATGTCCTCACCGACGCCCTCACTGCTATCGTCCTCTTGGGAGCTGATATCCTCGCTGCTGCTTACCTCGCTGTCGGCGCCGACCTCAGCCGCTGTCACAGTTTTAACAGAGCTTTCTTTTTCAGAGCTCTCACTGCTCCTGCCGCTGCAGCCTGCCAGCAGCAATACTGCGCAAAAAGCTGTCAGCCACCCACGCCCAACGGCTCCTGCAAACACAGCGCCTACTCGGTGAAGAACCTCTGCCAGCACTTAAAGGTCTCGCCTTTTTTGAGCTCTCTGTAGCCTGTCACCTCATTGGGCAGCTCCAGATTAGGCGAATTTATCATAGCCGTCATAGGCTCGGGGCAGAAATAACCCTTATCGCCGTCATGGTTCCACATATTCCAGAACTTGAATTCCTTAGATACCTCGTTGAGCAGCACATGACCGCTCTTTATATCGCTTATCACTGCGCCGTTAAAGGGCTTGCCCTTGTAGGTGTTTTTAACGGCGGTGTACATATCGTTCTCTATCTTCTGTCCCACAGGCACCTTTGTGCCCTCTTTGTACTCCTTATCCCAGTCAGCCAAAGGCAGCAGTCTTTCGGTGGGCAGGCATCTCAGGTTGAGCTCACACTTTTCGCCCACGGGCACGCTCAGTCTCATATCAGCCTCGCTTCCGCCGTCTTTAAGCGGTGCGTTTATGCAGGTATGGGTGCATATGCTCACAGGCAGCGCCTTGTCGCTGTTTGAGGTCAGGTATATCTCCTGCAAAAGCCCGTCTTTAGAGAGGGTGAATGTATAGGATATCTTGAAATCCACAGGAAAATACTCATACATCTCGTCATTCTTATCGTGGGTGAATGAGGTTATCAGCACGCACTTGCCGTTATCCTGCGAATAGCATTCGATCTCATGCGCTCTCTTATGCACCCAGCCGTGGATAAAATTATCGAATTTCGGCTCATTTATGGGGAAGTTATACACCGCGTCGGAGGTCTTTAAAACGCCCTTATCAAAGCGGTTAGGCAGATAGAGGGTGGGCAGACCCCAGATCTCTCTCTGACCGTTGATAGTTTTCATCGAAACAAACTTCTTGAACCTGAAAACCTCCAGATCGTTAGCGTCGTCCCTCATTCTCAGCACAGCCGAGCCCACTGACGGCGCAATGATGACCGTATACTTGTCCGACTGCATTTTAACGCAGTCAACGCCCTTAAATTTAAAATTCAGATCTATCTTATTCAAGATCCCCACTCCTTACTTAATAATTCCCTGTCTGCGCTCTCCTGCTTACAAAGGCGTAAACGTTTTACATTCATTTTATTATAACATATTCAATAAAATATATCAAGGGCTTTCAGAGATTTTTTGTACATTTTAATAAAATATTCTTATTATCCCTGTGTATATTTACGATAAATAGGCTCATAATAAAATCAGAAACGGCGAAATAACGCTGTGAGAAAGGAATGATATAAAATGCTGGACAGAATAGCGCTTGCCCTTCTGATAATCGGCGGAATAAACTGGGGTCTGCTGGGACTGTTCGAGTTTGACCTGGTAGCCTTTATTTTCGGCGGACAGGCAGCGATACTTTCAAGGATAGTCTACGTGCTGGTAGCAGCCTCGGCTATCTGGTGCATCTCACTGTTCTTCAAAGAAAAGGAGCTGCTCCCGAGCAGGGCATAAATTTTGATAAGTCCCACTCCAGAAGCAAGAATACAGAAGCAAGAAAAGGTTGTCTGCTTTGCGGACAAATTTTAAATTCGCCGCAGACACACCTCGCTCTTGCCTTTGGTGATCTTTGCATACTCCCAAGGAGTCGGGGCAGGAGGGTCTCACGGTTGTGCGGCGAACGGGCTTGCAGCGCATCCAAGGTCTTATAAAAAGTCATGCGCTGTACCGCTTTCGCCGTACCCATGACCGTGTAAGAGCTTTTGTGAGATCCCCCTGCACCGGCTCTTTGCGTTTTTTAAGAAGCAGGAAAGCCGCAGCCGCACAGTTGAGCGCATAGTAATTTCCACAGAATTTTCACATTTTCTGTTTACTTTTTGTACATTTTGTGGTATAATATAAGCAAGATGTTAATGGCCGACTTTTTTTAAGCCGAACAAAGCGCACCTTTCAGGGTGCAGAAGATGGGAGTTCACTATGAAACAAAGAATAAAACGAGCACTTATCACCGTGCCTGCCGTCTGTCTGGCGGCTTTCATGATGGCACTCAACAACAAGACCTTTGTCAGCACAGGGGGTCTCTACCCCGGGGGAGTCACGGGACTGACCATACTTATACAAAGGCTGTTTTCCATGTCAATGCATATCGAGCTGCCATTTACGGCGGTCAACCTGGCGCTCAACTCCATACCTGTCTACATAGGCTTTCGCTACATCGGCAAGCACTTCACCCTTTATTCCTGCCTTATGATAGTCCTCACCAGCGTATTCACCGACCTTATACCCAGCCGCACCATAACCGAGGACGTTCTGCTCATTGCAGTTTTCGGCGGAATAATCAACGGCTTGGCGATAAGCCTTTGCCTTAACATGGGTGCGACCTCGGGCGGCACCGACTTCATTTCAATATTTATGTCCGAGCGCAGCGGTTTAGACTCCTTCAACCTGATCTTAGGCTTCAACGCAGTTATCCTCTGCATTGCAGGCATAATGTTCGGCTGGGACCACGCTTTGTATTCTATAATCTTCCAGTACGCCTGCACAACTGTCATTCATATGCTGTATAAAAAATTCCAGCAGAGCACATATTTTATCGTAACCACCAAGCCCCACGCAGTTTCGAGAGCTATCTACGATATCACAAATCACGGCGCTACTATCCTCGAAGGCGAGGGCTCCTACGAGCACTGCGAGCGCAACGTGGTCTACTCGGTAGTCTCCGCCGCCCAGTCAAAAAAGGTGGTCAACGCCGTCAAATCCACCGACCCCGAAGCCTTCATCAACGAGGTCAAGACCCAAAGACTCCGCGGCAACTTCTACCAGCCCAAGGAGGATTAACGGGGGGTTGTGAGTTGTTTGTTGTGGGAGATTTTTTTGAAAAAGATCCTCCCCCAGTAAACAGCCCGCAAACTCAGCTGCTGATCCTTTTTAGTTTTTATTAAGCTGTCAGCAAATTATTTTGCGTCAGCGATAGCAGCCTGAGCAGCCCTCCACCAACGCAGGCGCATAAGATGCCCCGAAAAGCTCGATTTTATGGGCTTCTTTGTCGCCCTCCACATTGCACTTTTTCGGAGTTTCATCATCGCCCGAGAAGTGCAGATACCAATCGAAGGAGTTCTCATTCACCACTATTTTTTCTACAAATGCTTCGATAACTGCCTCGGGAATATCCTCATCGAAGTCGAAATTAGTGTACCGTTCAAGAGCATATCTCAGCAGAGTGATACGCTCGTTGTAGTCGGGAACATCACTTGTCTCTGTGACTTTCTCCGTGGGCGAAAGCTCGCATATCTGCTCCTGCAAAGAAGCTATCTGCGTATCGACTTCCGACTTCATGTTCATGAACTGCTCTTTGGTTATCTCATCGTCAGCCCTCATAGAGATGAGTTTGTTCAGACGCTTTTCCAGTTTTTCAAGCTCGGCTTTTTTCTGTGCGATGAGTTCGGTATTATCCTCAGTGACCTCTTCATCGTCGATGTGCTTTTCAAGCATCTCCTCGGCGATATCAAGTATCCTGTCGGTGTTCCTCAGAAACTCACGGAACAGGTTCTTCGCCATGAATTGTAACTTCCAGCCGGGTATCATCTGCGAAGTACAGATACCCTCCGTGGGCAGTCCCTTTTTCAGCCTTGTCCTAATAGTTCCGTTGCGTATCTGCGAGTAGCACATATACCCGTACTGCGTACCCTTTGATGTGGTGTGCCATACCTTGCGATTGAATGTGCATCCGCAGGAGCATACCAGAAGCCTGCACCATACGTCCGAAACGGGCTTCTTGCCCTTTTCCTTGCGACCTGTCTTGTTGGCAGGATTTTTCAGCCTTTTACTTTCCATTATCTCTTGCACCCTGTTGAATTCCTCCAGCGTAACGATAGGTTCGTGTCTGCCATCAACTCGCAGACGATCTATCTCACCGAAATTGTTGATCTTCTTCTGCTCCAGAAAGTCGGGAGTGAACTGCTTGTGGTACTCCAGTATGCCTGCGTAGAACGGATTTTTGAGTATCTTGCTGATGTTTGATTCGTACCACCTGGTCTTGCCCATAGCAGTGAGTACACCCTCTTTTTCAAGCTCGAACTGAATCTGCCTTACGCCCATACCGTCCAGATACCAGTCGTATATCTTCCGTACCGTCTTAGCCTGCTCGGGATCAATAACAAGTTCTTTCCCGACCCTGTTGTAGCCGAGGATATTTCCGTTGCCGTAAAACACGCCGTTCTCCATAGAAGTCTGCTGACCGCTTTTCACTCGGATAGAAGTCTTTCGGCTCTCGTCCTGTGCAAGGGTCGCCATTATTGTGAATAGTTCAAATAGTAACAGATAATCAGCAGCCAAATTCGACACATTATAAATACTACGGAGGATCTCATAATGAGCAGATACGAAAGCGAACAAGTTGCATATAGCCCGCTGAAAAAGAAAAATGTGCCGATATGGAAAATCGACACAAATTCAATGACAGTCACACACTTCAATGCTGATACGCAGACCGAGGAAAGCAAGACATACACCACCGACTTCATCAGGTATCATCTTCATTTCTCTGACAGCCATTGCCCCGACAGGCTTCGCAGGCTCGTCAATGATGGCAGGATAGAGCTGTACCTTGATGATATGGAACTGAAAGTTAGTGAAGCTATCTCACGTCAGGTAGAGCTTTGGAAGCAGACTGATAGTTGCTATCACAAAGCTGTCCTCAGCGGTGATGCAGAGAAAATGCTCGGTCTGGAGAACTGCTTCGTCTATATGGCAAGAGAAACTGTGTTTGAGTGTATGGTTTATATTTGATCGTTAACGGCTGTGCCTTCGGGTGCAGCCGTTATTAATTCAAGTAATATCTTTGCTTATGAGTGAGATAAGTCGCTTTTTTATACTATTAAATTCTGATGAAATATCACTTATTCTTCTTTGTACGATATAATAATTGATTGTATGGTATTCGTCTAATTCTGGAATATATTCACTGTATGGGTTTTGGTTACAGTATTCTTCATATTCTCTAATTGTATCATCAGAGCAATACGGTTTCCCGAGAAGATCTTCATAATAGAGGATCTTATCCCATACATCGTTTTTCCAGCCACCATAACCATCAGGTTCACAATATCCCCTGTAGAACTGCATGATTTCGGATATTTGCTTATCCGTTTCATCAATATACAGAAGCAATGAAGAAAAATCTGTAAGTATTCTGGGGCTACCATTAAAGAGAACGCTCATTTCAGCCTTTGATATTTCTGGATTATTGTGGCTAATCTTTTTTGGACAAATATCAAGTTGATAATCAGGCAGTTCATATTTCTCTATTGCTTTAAGGATGTCTAACTTTCTTGAATAAACTGTATCATTTATTGAATTGGGATTATTATGATTTATTGTTTCTTTAAGTTCTTGTGTGCTGTCATCAATTTTTTGTATAACTTCATCTACCGCCATATTGGTATTTATACGTGTGGTGGTATCAATTTGATTTACATAATAATCATTGATAACCTGTAACACCTGCATAATAATAGAACTAACCATATTTTTCGCACCAGAAGTCTTTGCAGAAGCGTAGTTTGTAGCTTTTATCAAAATGTTTTTTTCAGACTCTTTTCTTTGTTGCTGTGTTCCACGAAAGAACATAGTAAGTTCAACCGACATATTATCTTTTATATATTCTTCTAATCCCTGAAAATCAAATTCATCAGAAAGAGAAACATTCTCAAATTCTACTCGCTTATTGTCAAGCAATTCATTTATCCTATCGCATAATGCTTTTATTTGGTTTTTGCTTTTGATTTTATCATCAATACCATCAAAAGCTTTGAAGAGAAGCCATGAAATAAAGTTTTCTGTAAACATTATCTTGCCCTTTCTTTGATACTAATAGAGAATTATTGCATTATATTTGCTATATCATCTAACTGTCCTGCAATCTCCTCAAATTTCCGATTGAGATCCAGCGTCCTCGCCCCGATACTATTCCCACCGATCACAAACGGCTCACCTTCGGGAAATACCTCGTCCTCGGTCTTTGCATAGAGCAGCAGCCCCGAAACATTCCCCGTATTCGCCGTGTCCATGTTCTTCACATAGGCGAAAATTTGATACAGGTGTGCCGACCGCAGCGTTTCTTTTGAGTAGCTTTGCGCCATTGACTTGCCGTAATATTTGGCATCAATGATAAGCGTCTTATCGCCTTTCTGCAAGGTGATATCAGTCTGCATTTTCGGAAGGAACTGTATCATCGTCTGATCAGGTTCCTCGGTCAGATTCCACTTTACCTGAGCAGATTTCGGATCAAGCTCAGGGTGATGCTGTTTGTAATACTCCAATATAAATTTCTCATAAAGCCGTTCCATGTGTTCATCTGAGAAAGAAAGTAGTTTATAACTGCCGTCCTCGGTGGTCTGGAGCATACCGTTCAGCACAAGATAGCAGATATTCAGCAGCAGCTCATAATTGCGGTTGCTGCGCTGATAGATGAGCCGGTTCCATGCAATATGATCGGGCTGTATCAGCCTGACATTGCCAAAGTATACGCTTACCCGTCTGAGTGCCTGCTTTCTTTCTGGTGCAACATCATCTGCACGAATAAGGCGGTGTATCGTAACTTTTAGTATCTGATTATAGAGGTTGTCCTCCGAGAACTCGTCGAATTCACAGCCGAGTTTTTGTTTGTTCTGCACTTTCAGCTGAATCGTTTCGCCCATGTTCAGCTTGCCACGCATGACGGAGAGGTCTTCATGCATCGGGACATACTCACGGTACAGCCCCTGCTTGACCTGTCTGGAAACACCCTTTTCCAATATCGCTGCAAAGAGGTCATGTATCTTCTCAAACTTTTCGCCTACGACCTGCTTGTAGTCCTCCTGTTTCAATATCTGAAAAGCGTAGGACAACATATAGTAGATATTCTGGATAAAAATGCCCTTATCAACGGTCATATTGATCACCTATCACTTGATAGAGAGCCTTTGTCCATTCCTCAACCTTCTTATCGTCATCGAACCAGTACTCCTCGATCAGCGGAATGATCTCATACTCCACAACGCCACGGACCCATTCATCATCTATATCAGATTTGTTTTCAGGTGCAAAATAGCTATGACCGATCTCGAAGCCCTTACCGAGCGTACTGTCCTTGCGGATAGTATCGTTTAGCACTCTGATCTTAGTGATAACAGAATGATAAAGGTCGCAAGAAATGTCCTGTGTATATGCGCCAAACCCGTTCTGATCGGCGTTTTCAAAAGCAGGCTGCATCGTATAAAAGCTGAAACGCCTGCGGAGGGCATAGTCGATCATAGCAAGGCTACGGTCAGCGGTGTTCATCATGCCAATGATATGCAGATTTTCGGGGATATAGAAAGCCGTTCCACCGTAGACAAGATTAAGTTTGTGCTTTTCTCCACGTTTATCGGTCTCTATCAGCATAAGCAGTTCACCGAAGATCTTGCTGAGGTTCCCTCGGTTGATCTCATCAATGATAAAGAAATACGGCTTGTCGGGATTCTCCTTGCATCTGATGCAAAAATTATAGAACACGCCGCTTTGCAGTTCAAATCCGCCGCCGTCATTCGGGCGATATCCCATGATGAAATCCTCATAGGAATAGTTCTGGTGGAACTGCACCATACAGATGCGGTTTTCGTTTTTCTCTCCGATAATTGAGTATGCAAGCCTCTTTGCAGAGAAAGTCTTTCCGACACCCGGAGCGCCCTGCAAGATGATGTTTTTCTTTCTGAGGACGAGGGAATGTAGCTTGTTGTATTCGGATTTTGTGAGGAAGACGTCTTTGAGGAAATCTTCTTTTGTATACTTGCGGTCAATCTTCTTTTTATAATGCTTTGAAAGGTCTATTTCGGGGATAGGCTCACCTTTACGTTTGGCAGTATTGATCTTTACCCATTTCATATGGATAAGCCCCGCCAGTTCCATTGTCATATCAATATTCATTCCAAGCTCAGTAAGAGCCCATACACCTTTAGTTCCGCTGCTGATAAATCCCTCGTGAGCGAGATTGTTACGGGCAAAGTCGATCTGATTCAATACACGGCTTGCACCTGTCTTTTCGTATGTAACACTAAGTTCTTCCTCGGTGATATCCATAAGCTCAATAACCTTTTCATGAGCTTCTTTTCTTGTTGCACTGCCGCCAAGTTCTTTGATTGCTTGTATTAATGGCGCAAAGTATTTCAGAAATTCTGAGTTGGAAGAAGGGAGTACATCAATAACTGGAGTTTCATTCTTTTCCTCTAAATGATTATCCCAGTTTTCAATAAGCCATTTAGCAGCATTGGATTTGATTGATATTCCAGAACCCTGTGGGCTCCATTGTTGATCTGGAAAATGTTGTTTAAGTGTTTGCTGTGATATGATTTCATTTGTTCTGAAATCTATAGCTTTCGTAATCAGCACTTCAGCATATCGAGTATCATCTTCAACAAAACTATCGGCAATTATATATCCGGATGCAAAAACACCTTTGGGCTCAGTGCCAAGTCTTATGAAGAACACAGTATCGCCGCATTTGATCTTAGTGCTTACACAGCGCCAGCTTATATAAAATCCTCTGCCACTCTTTACAGTATTGAACATAGTATCAAGACTGTATTCTTCGTCTTCGTTTTCCCAATCATAGTTTTTAGGATTCCACGCAAGAAGCCAAGACGCTGTGCAAGTGTTATCGCCCTTAACAGAGGATCCTTCACCATAAAATCTTGTCAGGTAAAAGCCAAAATCAACGGTCATCGTTTTAAGCTGACTATCCTTATAGCAGCTATCCGTCAGAGCGGATTCGAGCATCTGTCTGAGCTCAGTATCTCGGTTTAGTATCTCACAGATCTCGTCATACATCTTAAATCCGCCGACCATAGTTTCAGCAGCACCGTTCTTTTTGGGCAGATAACTGTCATCCAGTTCTTTTGCTACTGCCCGGTACAGCTCATACTTATAGATGTAGTATTTATCAGGATACATCAGCCACAAATACGTGCTGATATAATTGGTATTCTGATAATGCTGTTTCCAAGTGCCGTCATTGTACTTGATTCGCAGTTTCTCAGCGGTATTCATAAACTCGGTCACCCTGTCTGAAAGGTCAAGACTTTCATCAAACAGTCTGCGGAACATTTCACGGACAGCGGTATCATCGGCTTTCGCAAATTCAAGAATCATTCCCCTCGGATATGCATATCCGGAAGCGAGAAGATTGAATGTTTTATCTGTTGCTTTCTTAAACATCGTACCAAAATTCTCGGCTTCAATATCCCAGTTATCCTGAAAATGCTTGACAGCTTCCCACTTGTATTTTTCATCTTCCCAGTGTTCTGGGAAATACTGTTTGTAGCCTTCGATAACAGATACTATTTTGTTAGGATTTATCATAATGTCCTCCCCAAAGCAAGAGATTTTATTATATTATACCATAGCTTTGTCGAAAAAGCAACACCGTTTCCCGATTTTACGCTGTTTCCAACTTCGACTCCACCGGAATCAAAGTCCCCACTATTTCTTCCTCGGCTTCTTGATCTTAGCCACCGCCGTCAAATCGAACCCATACTTATCAAGTATCCCCTCAGCGAGAGCCTTGATCTCGGCCTTATACTGCCTGCCCAGCTCATACAACTCCACAGAGGGCAATCCGTTTCGTATCAGTTTCTTCTTGAGTGCCGTCATTTTCTCCATACGCTCCTGCTTTGCCTGCATAAATTCATCGTAATCATCAGGGTGAAAGCGTTCGATCTCTACCACATCGAGATAGCCCTTGTATCTGCGAACAAAGGAATCATAGTCCTTCTTGATTGCAGAATACTCCTGCGTGCTCTCCTCTATGATTTTTTCTTTCTGCTGCTTCTGAGCTTCGATGCACTCGGCAGCGTGACAGCAGACTTCGCCCTCCGTTCCGAGGAACAATTTATGACAGAATCCGCACTCGCATACTGTCCACTTGTTCTTGTGAACGAGCTGCCCGATCTCCGCAAGGATGGTCAGCAGGCAGTTGTCGCTTTCATGGAACACATTAAAGGTATAGTCATCGGCAGCGATAACCGTTCTGCCAGATGCAAGCGTGAAATGCTCCATAGTTACCTTGTGACTGAAATATGCTTCACTGCACAGCGAGTCGAGCTGCGTATCGAAAAACGCATTGATGCGTTCAGAAATGCCCGTCTGGATCTTATTCCTGTTCAGCTTGGCAAGTACAACGTCATTCGGTTTCAAAAGCTGATAACGTTCAGTATCATACAGATCAATGACCGCAGATACAAAGCCCCTGAAAAAGATATTTTCCCCATACTCAGCAACGAACCTTGCGATCATATCATCGGTGCTGACTTCAATGCTCCTTCCAATACGCAAGGCACTGTGAAGCCTGTCACGAAAGGTATCAAACGGCTCGGTATGCTCCCGAAACATCTTGTGCTGATTCATAACTTCATCAAAGGTATATGTACGAGTATTCAGCACTGCGCCATGAATACTCTCCTCATCATTCTGTACAGACTGTGCGATGTCGATCGTGCGGTCTGTTTCGTTTATGCGGTAAATTGTGGTAGTCCCCATAGGCTCACCTCGTATTTAGTATCTTTTTCTATTATAGCATACAATACGCAGGTTGTCAATAATATGCGTATTCAAATAAATGTATTTCGTATCTTAAAATTATTGGCATATTTGATTGGAGCTATACGCAATATCCAAACTAAGATGCGTTTGGAAATGGTACAATATTCATGTCAGCAGGAGAAAGATAGCTGACACATCATAATACATCAGAAAGGACTGATAGAAACTTGAATGAATCTATCCAGTGGGCACCTCCCACAACCCTCCGTCCCGACGGGACAAACCTCCTGCCGTTCCCTGTGAACGCCCTCCCACCTATAATAGGTGATATGGCGCAGGCGATAGCGACTACCACATCAACGGACGTTGCAATGGCAGGAACTTCGATACTCTCGGCGGTAAGCTACTGCTTTTCGGGAGTGTACCGTATGTCGGCAAAGCGTGACCACACGGAGCCGCTGGTGCTTGACACCCTGACTATAGCAGAGCCGAGCTTCAAGAAGTCACCTGTTATGTCTCTAATAAAGAGACCGTACATTCAGTTCGCTCACGACTGGAATGAGAACAACAAGCAGGACATTTTCACTTCTCAGGCGGAACGCAAGCTGTTACAGAGCAAGCTGGAGGCCCTCGAAAAGAAGAAAGATGTCACCGCTGAGGAGATTGCCAAGCTGCAAACAGAGCTGAGTAATATCCCTGCAAGCAACTTCCGCAGGATAGCGGTGGACGATGTTACACCGGAGTCACTTGTGAATCTGCTTGAAGAGAACGGCACACTTCTTATGATATCCGATGAAGCAGGTATGCTCGGCAATTTCAGCGGACGATACAGCAACAACGTGCCTAATCTCGATTTGCTTCTGAAATCGTGGAACGGCGAGACCTACATCAGCGATAGAGCGACCAGGGCGAGTATAGTCCTCAAAAAGCCGTACATGAGCATCTGCCTTGCCTGTCAGCCCTATGTGTTCGACGGTATGATAAACAATCCTGTTTTCAGGGGCAGCGGTCTGATTGCGAGGTTCATGTATTGTTTTCCTGTGAGTAATATCGGCACTCGCAAGTACGATACACAAGCTGTGCCTGAATCCGTTTCCGTGAATTACAAGGATTTGGTCTATAAGCTCCTTGAAACCAAATTCACCTACCACGATGAAAAGGAGCTGTATCTGCATTTCGATGCAAAGGCATACGGGGAGTTTGTTGACTACTACAACAACTTCATCGAGCCGCACCTCGTCACGGATATGGCATTCTGCAAGGACTGGGGCGGAAAATATCACGGCGAACTGCTCCGTCTGTGCGGTATCATTCACTGTATCAAGTGTGCGCTGAACGATGTGAACCCCGTGGAGAACCGTGTCACGCTGGAAACCTTCTGCAACGCCATTGAGATAGGCGAGTATTTCCGTGAACAGGCGATATACGCTTACAGCTTAGGTGACGTTGACCTCGGCACGATCAAGGCTGAGAGAGTGTTGAACAAGATTCGCTCCAAGCATTATCTGTCAAGCGAGGAGACCAGAATTTTCGATAAAGAGACAGACTATCTGCTTGACACGCTCGGTGTTGAGATCGAGCTGCCGTTCTGAGTTTGCAGGAGCTATTATTCATTTTTGGATAATAGAAATTAAAAGTATTAGATTCAAATCCTGGAAAAGCGAAGCTGATTATTGGAAGTTTTTGTAGTATTGCTCCTGATGTAACATTTGTTCTGTGCGATGATCATAATACTGAATATTTTTTAACGTATCCAATAAAAAAGATGGTATTAAATCTTGAAAATGAAGCTATTACAAAAGGAAACATTATTATTGGCAACAATGTTTGGATAGGTTATGGAGCAACAATACTATCTGGTGTTTCTATAGGAGATGGAGCTGTAATTGCAGCAAAAGCTGTGATTACACATGATGTGCCACCATATGCGATTGTTGGAGGAATTCCATCTAAAATTATAAAATTCAGATTTAACGAGGAAATAATCCAAGAATTATTGAAAATAGACTATGAAAAACTTGATAAAATCTTTTTCGAAAAGAATATAAATATTCTCTATACTAAAGTAGAAAAAACAGATATGCTATCTTATTTGCCAAAGAAACAAATGGGGGATTATTAGTATGTTATTTGTTGCCTACATTGTATAAAAATATAATTGGAAATAGTACTACTATGTTCGAATATTGTAAAATAAAAGTGTATTCAAAAGATGTGGAGGAAAAACAAATGACAATAATTGGTGTTATTCCAGCTCGATTCAAATCATCACGTTTTCCTGGAAAACCGTTAGCGGATATTTGTGGCAAACCAATGATCTGGTGGGTATATCAACAGTGTAAGAAAGTCGATGATTTTGACGAGGTGTATGTTGCTACAGATGACGATAAAATATTTGATACCTGCAAGTCTTTGGGTATAGAGGTCATCATGACATCTGAGGAGCATAGGACCGGAACTGACAGGATAGGTGAAGTCGCAAGGAAAATACCTGCTGACCTTATCGTTAATATTCAGGGCGATGAGCCACTGCTTGAGCCTATCGATGGTATAAGGCTTGCGTTTCACAAAAAGGATATGCCTGCTGCGCTGGAGCTGTTCGGAAAGATAAAGGCGAAGGGCTACAAGGTGTTCATTCAGGCAATGGTCAGTCTTAATTACAACGACGAGGAATTTCTCGACCTTATCCGCCGTGTGAACAATCTGGAGCCCTACTCCTTCTACATAGTTGACAGCTTCGGCGTGATGAAGAAAAAAGACCTTATCCGCCTGTTTTACATGGTGGAGCACAACCTGAAAAAGAGCATTGCAATCGGCTATCATTCCCACAACAATATGCAGCTTGCTTACTCAAACGCTCAGGCACTGGTTGATATGCGCACCGAGCACGATCTCATAATAGACTCCAGTATTTTCGGCATGGGACGTGGTGCAGGCAATCTCAACACCGAGCTTTTCGTTGAGTATCTGAACGACAACCTCGGCTGCGAATACAAGCTGAAGCCGCTGCTGAATATCATCGACGATATTCTAAACGATTTCTATCAGCGCAACTACTGGGGGTACTCGCTGCCCAACTATCTGTCGGCAAAGCATAACACCCACCCCAACTACGCAGGCTATCTTGACGGCAAAAAGACCCTAACAGTAGAAGCCATGGACGAGATATTCTCGCTTATGGACGATTCAAAACGTGTAGAGTTCGACAAGGGCTACATGGAGGAGCTTTACACAAAGTATATGGCAAAGGGCAGCGTTCAAGAGAGCCACCTGTCTGAATTGAAGAAAAAGTTCACCGGTAAAAACGTGCTGGTAATCGCTCCCGGCAAAAGCTCTGTAGAGGAAAAGGACAAGGTGGTCGCTTTCGCTAAAAGGGATGACACCGTTTCAATCAGCATTAACTTCGATTACTCGATGTATAATACAGATTTTATCTTTCTCAGCAATCTGAGAAGGTTCCGTGATCTGGATCCAGACATGCATGACAAGTGCATCGTCACCTCGAATATCCCCGCCGTGGACGTATATCTGCAAACCAAGTACGGCGAGCTGCTCAATGACGAGAACGCCGTGCACGACAACGCCGGCATGATGCTGATAAGATTCCTGATAAATATGGGCGTGAAAAAGATCTATCTTGCGGGCATGGACGGATATTCCGTTGACCCCATGCAGAACTATGTGGATCAGAGCATGACATTCTATACGCAGAGAGCAATTACAGACTCTATGAATGATGGAATAAATTCGATGCTAAGGAAATTTAGCAAGGAAATCACTATTGATTTTATAACAGAGCCGAGATATGTAAACATAAGGGAAAAATGAGTATGAAGAAAGTAGTCACATTTGGGGAGATATTGCTGAGGCTTGCTTCTCCCGGATATACAAAATTGTTTCAAAAAGACAGTTTAGATGCAACTTTTTGTGGTGGCGAGACCAATGTTTCGGTGTCACTTGCAAACTTTGGGTTAAAGACATCTTTTGTAACAAAGCTTCCCGATAATGACATTGGAGTAGCAGCGGCAAGATCACTTAACTATTTTGGTGTGGATACCTCAAATATAGTTTATGGCGACGGAAGGATGGGACTTTATTATCTTGAAAAGGGTGCCTCACAGCGTCCGTCAAAGGTAATATATGACAGAGCTTATTCCGCAATTGCACTTGCTAAGAGAAATGAGTTCGACTGGGAGAAGAGCTTTGACGGGGCGGAGTGGTTCCACTGGACGGGAATAACTCCCGCACTTTCCGATGAGCTGGTTGAGATCTGCATGGAGGCCTGCAAGGCTGCAAAGCAGAAGGGTCTAACCGTTTCCTGCGACCTTAATTATCGCAAAAAGTTGTGGAGCAGCGACAAGGCTAAGGAGGTCATGTCTAAGCTTATGCCTTATGTTGACGTTTGTATTGCCAACGAGGAGGACGCCGACAAGGTGCTGGGGATCAAGGCGGAGAACACTGACATTGAAAGCGGAGTCATCAACAAAGAAGCATATAAGACCGTCGCAAAGAAGATATGCGATGAATACGGCTGCAAATACTCGGCGTTCACCCTGAGAAAAAGCTACTCTGCAAGCAGAAACGGCTGGAGCGGAATGCTTTACTGCAAGGACAAGGACGAAGCGTTCTTCTCGAATGAATACGACATACAGATTGTCGATCGTGTTGGCGGTGGAGACAGTTTTTCGGGGGCACTCATTTACAGCCTGCTCACCTGCCCAGACGATCAGAAGCGGATAGATTTTGCCGTTGCTGCGAGTTGCCTGAAGCATTCCATTGAAGGGGATTTCAACAGAGTTACCGTTGCTGATGTCGAGAGACTTTTGAGTAGTGGGGGTAATGGGAGAGTGCAGCGTTAGAAAAATGGTTGTTCTAAAGAGTAGTGAAATGTATTGCGATGTCTACCAACACCATAAACCAGCATAATATCGATTTAAGAATAGGATAATACATGTCCATATTAAATTAAAATGATTCAACTATAAAATAATTATTTGATTATGATTCTAATTTTGTGAGCTACGGCAAATAGTCATAATATCGCATAGCTAAAAATTATTACCGAGGGAAAGGTTGGGTACTAAAATGAAAAAATATTTGATAACTGGCTGTGCCGGTTTCATCGGTTCAAATTTCGTTTACTATATGCTGAAAAAATATGATGACATTCTGCTTGTCAATCTGGATAAGCTCACATATGCAGGCAACCTTGAAAACCTCAAGGGCGTTGAGGGCGATAAACGTCATACTTTCGTGCGGGGCGACATCTGCGACATGGAGCTTGTTACAAAGCTGTTCGCGGAGTATGACTTTGATTATGTAATAAACTTCGCAGCGGAGAGTCACGTTGACCGCTCAATAGCAAACCCCAAAATATTTGTTCAGACAAATGTTATGGGGACTGTAAACCTGCTCCAGCGTGCTAAAGAGGCTTGGTACAATGCTGAGACAAAGACCTGGAAGGAAGGCAAGAAGTATCTCCAGGTCAGTACCGACGAGGTTTACGGAGCGCTCGGCGCAGAGGGCTACTTTATGGAAACCACTCCAATCAATCCTCACAGTCCGTATTCAAGCAGTAAGGCAAGCGCCGATCATTTTGTAATGGCATTCCACGATACATACGGTATGCCTGTCAACATAACAAGGTGTTCAAACAACTATGGCCCTTATCAGTTTCCCGAAAAACTGATTCCGCTTATGATAAACAACGTCAAGCAGCACAAGCAGCTGCCTGTTTACGGCGATGGTATGCAGATCAGAGATTGGCTGTATGTTGAGGATCACTGCAAAGCTATTGATATGGTGGCTAACGGCGGTAAGATCGGCGAGGTTTACAATGTCGGCGGTCATAACGAAAAGCCCAACATTTTAATCGTTAAGACTATCATTTCACAGCTTCACGACAGACTGAAGGACGATGGTATTTCAGAAGATCTTATCAAGCACGTTGAGGACAGACTCGGGCATGACCGCAGATATGGCATTGACCCCACCAAGATAAAAAATGATCTTGGCTGGTATCCTGAAACTCCGTTTGAGAAGGGCATAGTGCTGACTATTGACTGGTACCTTGAGAATGAGGAATGGATGAATAACGTCACTTCTGGCAATTATCAGAAGTATTATGAGGAAATGTACAAAAACAAGTGAGTGAAAATATGAAAGTATTTGTAACAGGCGTAGGCGGACAGCTGGGCTTTGACGTAATGAATGAGCTGAAAAAGCGTGGTCACGAAGCTGTCGGCAGCGATATTCTTGACAATGCACCGCAAGACTTCGAGTACATAAAATTGGACATAACCGACAAGCAGGCTGTAACAAAAGCAATAACGGACATCAAGCCCGATGCGGTTATCCACTGCGCCGCTTGGACAGCAGTTGATGCAGCAGAGGATGAGGAGAATCAGCCGAAGGTCTTTGCAATAAACCGCGACGGTACAAAAAACATTGCAGAAGCCTGCAAGGCTGTTGACTGCAAGATGATATACATCAGCACAGATTATGTTTTCGACGGTCAGGGTGAGCGCCCTTGGCAGCCGGACGATAAGAATTACGCTCCACTTTGTGTGTACGGCAAGTCCAAGCTTGAAGGCGAGCTTGCTGTTGCAGAAACGCTTGATAAGTATTACATAGTGCGAATCGCTTGGGTATTTGGTAAGAACGGCAAGAACTTCATCAAGACAATGCTGAATGTTGGTAAGAAGTACCCCGAGGTGCGTGTGGTCAGTGACCAAATAGGTACGCCTACCTATACATATGACCTTGCGAGACTGCTGGTTGATATGGTGGAAACTGACAAGTATGGCTATTATCACGCCACCAATGAGGGCGGATATATCAGCTGGTATGACTTCACCTGTGAGATTTTCAAACAGGCTGGATATACTACAAAGGTAACGCCTGTGACTACGGCTGAATACGGCTTGAGCAAGGCAAAGCGCCCTTTCAACAGCAGACTGGATAAGTCCAAATTATCGGACAGTGGATTTGAACTGCTGCCCAATTGGAAAGATGCGCTTGCAAGATATTTGAAGGAGATAGAATACTAATGGGACAGATAACGGTTGAAAAGAATGTCGGCGGAATCGATGGTTTGTGCGTGATAACTCCCGCCGTTCACGGTGACAGCCGCGGTTATTTCATGGAGACCTACAGCCAGCGGGATATGGCAGAAGCAGGGCTTGACATTACATTTGTCCAGGATAATCAGAGTTTTTCGACAAAGGGCGTGCTGAGAGGTCTGCATTTTCAAAAGCAGTATCCGCAGACAAAGCTTGTGCGTGTGATCAGGGGCAGAGTTTTTGATGTTGCAGTTGATCTACGCAGCGGCAGCAATACATACGGCAAGTGGTTTGGCGTTGAGCTGACTGAGGAAAACAAGAAGCAGTTTCTTATTCCAAAGGGCTTTGCTCACGGCTTCCTTGTACTCTCCGATGTAGCGGAATTCTGCTACAAGTGTGATGACTTCTATCACCCGAACGACGAAAGCGGTTTGGCTTGGAATGATCCGGAGATAGGAATTGTTTGGCCAGAGGTTGTTGGAAAGTATACAGGCTCGACTGATAGTGAGGGGTATAAGCTAGTGGAAGGAGCAAAGCTGAACCTCTCGGAAAAAGACAAGTTGTGGAGTGGAATAAAGGATACGTTTAAAATCTGAGGAGGTATTTATGAAAGGTATAATTCTTGCAGGTGGCAGCGGAACACGTCTTTATCCGCTAACCAAAGTTACATCTAAGCAACTGCTCCCGATTTATGATAAGCCGATGATTTATTATCCATTGAGCACATTAATGCTTGCTGGAATCAAAGAAATCCTCATCATTAGTACTCCTGATGATACACCAAGATTTGAATCTCTACTTGGTGACGGAAGTCAGTTTGGTATAAAATTGAGTTATCAAGTTCAACCAAGTCCTGATGGACTTGCCCAGGCTTTTATTTTGGGCGAAGGGTTCCTTTCAGGAGAAGCAGGTGCTATGGTACTAGGTGATAATATATTCTACGGAAATGGATTCAGGACACTTCTTAAATCGGCTGTAAAAGATGCTGAAGAAAATGGAAGAGCAACGGTTTTTGGTTACTATGTTTCAGATCCGGAAAGGTTTGGTGTAGTTGAATTTAATAATTACGGTATCGTTATAAGCATAGAGGAGAAACCTATTACACCCAAATCAAATTATGCTGTAACTGGTCTGTACTTTTATCCAGCTGATGTTAGTTACAGAGCAAATCAAGTAAAGCCTAGTGATAGAGGTGAGTTAGAAATTACAAGTTTAAATGAAATGTATCTGAATGATGGACTCCTTGATGTCCAGCTTTTAGGGCGCGGTTTTGCATGGCTAGACACTGGAACGATGAGTAGCTTGCTTCAGGCAGCAAACTTCGTTGAGACAGTTCAGAACCGTCAGGGCATAGTAATATCTGCTCCAGAAGAGATTGCTTACATAAATGGATTTATTGATAAGGATAAACTTGCTGAATCTGCGGCCGCTTATGGAAAGAGTCCTTATGGTGAGCATCTTAAAGCTGTTTCAGAGGGTAGGGTTAGGTATTAGATGATTATGATATTATAGAAATCCCCAAATTCGCAAAGTTCAATCAACCAAATTAGCATAAAAGGCTTTAGTATGTGATTTTTAACGCTGTATATAAATGAATGGAGTTATTTATTAAAAAAGCTTTGGTAAGCGTGATAATTACAGTATATAACATGTAGCTATACTTGTGTTAGGGTATTGATAATGCTATTCATCTGATTTACCGTATTCTTGATGTCGGAGTGCTTTTCCTACAATGAATAATAGTCCATTAATGAATAGGTAGGGACAGAATGTTAACCACAACTCAAATTGCACTATTAGAAGCGATAAAGGCGTCTCTGTTTGACTACACACCAAAGTATCCCGATGATACAGATTGGAACGAAGTTGTAAAAGAAGCCAAAGCGCAGACAATCATGGGACTTATCAGTCCTGTTATTCCAATAAAGGATCAGAACACAAATATTGGAATAGCAAATTATATTCGTATCCTACATGAGCAAGACCAACTGATAAAGCTGCTTGATGAGAATGGGATATCCTGCGTAATACTTAAAGGTTTTGCTGCTGCACAGTATTACTCTAAACCTCATTTACGTGCTATGGGTGATGTAGATTTTCTTGTGCCGTGTAATAGGTTTCATGAGACAGCAAAACTTATGGAATCCAACGGGTATGTCTATACTCACGGAAAAGAAGATACAAATAATAAATACAAAGAGCCTCGGCATCTTGGATACAGTAAAAATGGTATTGAATTTGAATTGCATCATCATTTTAGTACGCCGGGCGCTGATATTGACGATATTCTTGAACAGGCAATTCATAAAAGGGAATATCATGAAATTAACGGATATAAAATACCAATGCTCCCCGAAATAGAAAACGGTCTTGTTTTGTTGGGACATATTAATCAACATTTGAAAGACTATAATCTCGGCCTTAGGCAGATAATAGATTGGGAGATGTACGTTCATATGGTCCTAACTCAAACAGTATGGAATAGTAGCTTTGTTCCACTTGCTGATGGAATAGGTCTAAAAGACCTTGCTGTTAATGTCACGAATATGTGTATTCACTATTTAGGGCTTTCTAATTGCAGTTACATAACCGGTGATTTAAAAACAGATACTTTAGAAGAACTAATAAATGTGCTGTTTGAATCTGGAAATTTTAGCCGCAAAAAAAGTCGAGCTTCTAAAGAGAATAGTGAAGAATCAATTACAAGTGGATTATATAGCATTAAGAAAAAAGGATTCTTTTATTACATCCAAGATTTAGGTATACAAAGATGGAAAATATGTCAGAAACACCCCATATTAAAACCTTTTGCATGGATCTATGGATTATTTAGAGCAATTGTCAAGGGCTTAATAATTATTTTCAAAGGTGGCAGAATAAAGAAATCATTAAATGATGCAAAACAAAAAGTAGTATTGTCTGAAAAACTTGGGCTCAAATCAAAGTAACATAGAACTGTAATACATAGATTATTCAAGGAGGTGGATCACATGCCAATGCACCTATACGAGCACAACCAAACCGCATACAATGCTGCCGTAACCATGCTCGCAGAACGCGGCAAGGCTGCTGTGATCTACCCCACCGGCACGGGAAAGTCTTTCATTGGCTTCAAGCTATGTGAGGATAATCCCGACAAAACTATCTGCTGGCTGTCACCTTCACGCTATATATATCAGACACAGCTTGAAAACCTTGCTGAAACAAGTGACGGCTATCAGCCGGAGAATGTGAAGTTCTACACATATGCAAAGCTTATGAATGTCAGCGATGCAGAAATAGCCGAAATCAAGCCCGACTACATAATCCTTGATGAGTTCCACCGCTGTGGCGCAGAGCTTTGGGGTGCAGGTGTTGACAAGCTATTGAAAGCTTATCCCGATGCGCCTGTGCTTGGTCTGTCTGCAACAGCTATCCGCTACCTTGATAACCAGCGTGACATGACCGATGAGCTGTTTGACGGAAATGTTGCAAGCGAAATGACGCTTGGTGAGGCTATCGTGCGTGGTATCCTTGCTCCGCCGAAATATGTGCTGACGGTCTATTCCTATCAGAAGGAACTTGAAAAATACGAAAAGCAAATCGCCCGTCACAGAAGCTCGCATATTAAGGATACGGCAACAAAGTATCTTGAAGCTCTGCGCCGAACTCTCGAAAAGGCGGACGGTCTTGATGTCATTTTCGATAAGCACATAGAGGATAGGTCGGGAAAGTATATCATCTTTTGCAGCAGTCTTGAAATGATGACCACTTCTGCTGCGGAGGCGAAAAAGTGGTTTGCAAAGGTGGATAAAAAGCCGCACATCTACAAGGCGTACTCCAATGACCCGGAAACGAGCAAGGCTTTTGCGGATTTCAAATCAGAAAGATCCGAGCATTTGAAATTGCTGTTTTGCATTGATATGCTAAACGAAGGTATTCATGTAGATGACATTTCGGGTGTTATTCTGCTGCGTCCGACTGTCTCGCCAATCATTTATAAGCAGCAAATCGGTCGTGCGCTGTCGGCAAGCAAATCCCGAAATCCTGTCATTTTCGACATCGTGAATAATATCGACAACCTCTATAGCATTGATGAGATCA
>CALCRR010000390.1 GCA_937894495.1 uncultured Ruminococcus sp.
TTCTTTTGAGCCTTTCACCGCACGCTATGTTTGAGCCTTGACAAACCAACTTTGTTTGGCTTATCGGCTTAGTTGTAAAATCCGACTTTGCGCCTTGAATTATCCGCTTTGTTTTAGTAGGGGGAAATAAATCCTAATCAAAATCCCCTAGGCGCACAAAGTCATCATTTTTCAAGGTTGGCGCAGCCATCAAAGTACTAGCCGCCACGAAAGCACCCCCTCCCCTCCGGGGAGGACTCGACCTCTTGCCTACTACACAAAAGTGCGGCAGGTGGGGGAATTACCCCGTCCGGCGAGGACCCCCGTCCGGGGAGGACGTCCTCAATGGATAGATCCTGTCGGCGCAGTGCGTGTTCGTTTTTCAGTATTGCGCCGTATTCTGCGGCGCACAGCCTTACGCTGTCGTTTACAAAGCCCTCCAGCACGCTTTCGGTGAAATGCTTCGGCTCGCCGTCGTAGTCGGCGGTGAAGTCGGTTTTTATGAGCTCTATATACTCTTCAAGGTCGAAGCGGTACAGCTCATTAATTTTTATATCCGAAAAGTCCTGCGGAATTTGCAGATCGCTGTCGAGGCGGTATTTTTTTATTATCCTCTTGTTGAGGATATTGTAGTCTCTGTAAAGCTCGCCGAAAAGCCCGGGGTCGCCCCTGCGCTTTATCAGCCCCAGCTTGTTGTAGATCACCTGCCTGAAAATGTTATCCTGTATAAGGTGGAAGTAGTAGCCCAGAAACAGCTCGTCGCCTGTGATCTCGTTTTTGAATTTGTCATAAAAAGCGTCCTGGTCGAACCATTTGTATTTTTTGCCGTTTTCGGCATAGTGGGTTATAAAATGGGTGTTGACCTTCTGCTTGTCTGCGTGCAGCACCGCATCGGGCAGTATCTGACCGATACGGAAGCGCTGCTTGTTTTTTATGCCCAGCTGTTTTTCCAGCCCGTAACAGGCAGCCAGGTGCATAAGTCTCGATGCCATTAATACTCAAAAATAACAGCTGCGTAGGTAAGACCTCCGCCGAAGCCTACCAGGCAGATCTTATCGCCCCTTTTGATCTTTCCCTCAGCCACCGCATCGCAGAAGGCTATGGGGATAGATGCCGAAGAGGTGTTGCCGTAGCGGTCGATGTAGACCACCATTTTATCCATAGAAACACCCAGGTTCTTGGCGGCTGTCTCAATTATCCTCACATTTGCCTGATGGGGGACTATAGCGTCCAGCTCATCGGGGGAGATACCTGCTTTTTCGCAGGCTTTTTCAACTGCGTTGGGCAGCGCCTTGGTGGCGAACTTGTAGACCTCTCTGCCGTCCTGAGTGAAATAGTGCTTTTTCGTCTCGGGCATACCCATGTCGAAATCCTCTTTGTTGGTGCGGAAGGCGTTTTCAGACCTCATAGCTCTCGATACCAGGTATTTAGCGCCTGTGCCGTCAGCGCCGAGGAATGAGGAATAAAGGGTATCATACTGCCTTTCCAGCACAAAGGCTGCCGAGCCGTCGCCGAAGAGTATGCAGCTTGAACGGTCGGTGTAGTCAACGAACTTTGAAAGCTCCTCACTAGCCACCAGCAGCACGGTGTCAACTCCGTCCTCAGACTGCAAATATCTTTTAGCCATATCTATGCCGTAATCAAAGCCTGTGCAGGCGCAGTTTATATCTATAGCCATTGAGCCTATAGCGCCTATCTCACGCTGGATAAGGCAGGCTGTAGAGGGCGTATAAAAATCGGGGGTAACGGTGGCGGTGATTATCAGGTCGATATCCGAAACATCAATGCCTGCGTCGGCAATGGCGTTTTTAGCCGCCTGTGCGCCGATGTAATAAGTAGGCTCGCCGTTGGTGATATGTCTGGTCTTGATACCTGTGCGCTGGGTTATCCATTCATCACTGGTATCCACTATCTTTGCGAAATCCTCATTTGTTGCGATCATCTCGGGCACATATTTGCCTATGCCCTTAATGTGTATGCCTGTTGACTTTTTAGCGTCTGCCAATTTGTGCAGCCCCCTTTTAGATGTTTAGAAGTAAGAGGTCAGAGGTAAGAGTATACCGCCCGACTCTGTGTAGACATTTTTATCCAATGTATTTCTGATCATTTGCTGTCAGCCGAAAAAAAGCTTGAAAACTTGAAAATAGTTTTGGCTTTTGGGCTTTACTTTGCTCGTTATTTGTGCTATAATTGTGTTGGCGGCATATGTGCGCCGGCTCAGGTCAGGGCAGAGCCCCGCACTGCATAGTTTACTGCATAAATTTCGCCTAACAATATAATTATAAACCCTTTTAAAATTCAATTCAATAACAAATTGTGAACAACCAAAAGCTTTTCTAAAAATTCAGGGAATTTTTCACAGTATCTAGGTGGTTAGTTAATATTTTGTGACTAATTTTGAAAATTTATCGCAAAAGTTAAACGGCATAAATAATTCATAATGCATAATTCAGTCCTCGCCGGACGGGGTGTTTCCCCCACCTGCCGCACTTTTGTGGA
>CALCRR010000391.1 GCA_937894495.1 uncultured Ruminococcus sp.
CCTCTTGCTTCTTGCTTCTAGAGGCATAGGTGGGGGAAATACCCCGTCCGGTGAGCACCCCTCCGGGGAGGACTCGAGTGCTTGCCCACCCCACAATAGTTCGATAGGTGGGGGAGTTAAAATGATATTTTATTTGCGATATAATCAACAAGCTCGTCGATCTTTACTCTTTCCTGCTCCATTGTGTCTCTGTCACGAACAGTTACGCAGCCGTCCTCTAGGGTGTCGAAGTCATAGGTCACACAGTAGGGGGTGCCTATCTCGTCCTGGCGGCGGTATCTCTTGCCGATAGAGCCTGCCTCGTCATAGTCAACGCTGAAATGCTTTGCGAGTGTGTCGTAAAGCTCCCCTGCCTGCTCGCTCAGCTTCTTTGAAAGGGGCAGAACGCAAGCCTTAAAGGGCGCAAGTGCGGGGTGGAAGTGCATTACCGTTCTTACATCGGGCTTCTCCTCGGTACCGATGTTCTCCTCGTCGTAGGCTTCAACAACTATAGTCAGGAAAAGTCTTTCAACACCCAGCGAGGGCTCGATAACGTAGGGGATATATCTCTCGTTAGTCTCGGGGTCGAAATAGTCAAGGCTCTTGCCCGAGGTGTTGATGTGCTGGGTCAGGTCGTAGTCTGTTCTGTCAGCCACGCCCCAAAGCTCGCCCCAGCCGAAGGGGAAGAGATACTCGAAATCGGTGGTAGCCTTTGAGTAGAAGCAGAGCTCCTCAGGGTCGTGGTCTCTGAGTCTCAGGTTCTCCTCCTTGATATTAAGGCTCAGCAGCCAGTTCTTGCAGAACTCTCTCCAGTAGCTGAACCATTCAAGGTCGGTGCCGGGCTTGCAGAAGAACTCCAGCTCCATCTGTTCAAACTCTCTTACTCTGAAAATGAAGTTGCCGGGAGTTATCTCGTTACGGAAGCTCTTGCCCACCTGTGCCACGCCGAAGGGCACCTTTTTGCGGCTTGTCCTCTGTATATTTGCAAAGTTTACGAAAATACCCTGTGCGGTCTCGGGTCTGAGGTAGAGCTCAGCCTTTGAGTCCTCGGTAACGCCCTGAAAGGTCTTGAACATCAGGTTAAACTGCCTGATATCTGTAAAATTATGCTTGCCGCACTCGGGGCAGGGGATATTTTTCTCGTTGATATAAGCTGTCATCTGCTCGTTTGACCAGCCTACAACGTTAGTGCCGTCAAAGTCCTCGATAAGGTTATCTGCTCTGTGTCTGGTGTGGCACTCCTTGCAGTCCATAAGTGGGTCGGAGAAGCCCCCCAGATGACCCGAAGCCACCCAGGTCTGTGGGTTCATGAGTATTGCCGAGTCAAGACCCACGTTATACTTATTCTCCTGAATAAACTTCTTTCTCCACGCGCTTTTGATATTGTTTTTAAGCTCAACGCCCAGAGGACCGTAATCCCACGTATTAGCCAGACCGCCGTAGATCTCACTTCCGGGATAAACAAATCCTCTGCCCTTGCAAAGAGCCACTATTTTGTCCATAGTCTTTTCGGTATTTTTCATACTGATACTCCTTTATTATATTTTTATATAATACTATTGTATAGCAAAATCCCCCAATTGTCAAGTCCTCGGGCGGACGGCTCGCTTCCCCCACCTGCCGCACTTTTGTGGAGTAGGCAAGATATCGAGTCCTCCCCGG
>CALCRR010000392.1 GCA_937894495.1 uncultured Ruminococcus sp.
TTATGAACAAGTGGCTGCCCCTCGCATTGGTTAAAACGGAGATTTATTTTGAAAATTGTGTGAAACGACCCCAAAAATCGCGATTTATTTTCCCCTGTTATGAAGTGACATTTGTCAATTGGCAAAACTACCAAAAAACGCACTACAGATTTGTAACAGGTCATCGAGAGCATATGAGAAGAGTCCGGAAGAACAGATTCCCGGCATTAGCCACTCTGTTATACGTGGATTGGTTACCGACAGGCTAAAGACTACGCCGTAAAGCTCTGCGATCTATTAGCGTGGATCACAAAAGTGCCAACAAAGGGACAACGCAGATAGCTGAATTAGCCCATGTTTCCGAGCTCCTCGCAGATGCTCTCGATATATTCAATTTGCTTTTAGATTCCGAGCCGATAAAATACTGATAATCAGCAGTTACCAGCCACCGCGCAAGCGGCTTGCCCTTGACAGCCAGCCGAAGGAAAATGCTATAATAGCAGCCTCGGCGCGGACAGATGATAATTTACTTGCTTCTGAGTTCGTCGCCGACAGGCTTGAAACAGCATTTTACAAGGTGCTGTCAAGGGTGGCGTACAGTTTTCAATAAATCTTCTCATTCATCATTCCCCAGATGTAGCATGCAAGCTCACGAGCTACCGCGCATTTTGCAATATTCGATTTACTTCTCATTGCAATTCTCATATATTTTCGCCGCATCCTATCATTTGCCTTATCGGCGTAAGCAATAACGTCCGGATCGTTGCCCTTTTGCCGTGCTTTAAGTGCAGCTGATTTTTTAGTAGTACATCGACCATAACAATTGGCAGCCTCGATCAGTAACTTTCTCAGGTGAGTATTCCCGGTTTTAGTTATTCCTTTACGATTCTGATTCCCGCCGCTTGATTGCTCGCCGGGAACCAATCCCAGAAATGAAGCAAACTGAGTTGCCGTAGGGAAACGGCTGAAATCACCGATCTCGGAAACTGCCGATAATGCAGTATGTGTCTTAATTCCCACAAAGCAACCCAGCATACTTGTTTTCTTTGCATACTCTTTTTGCTTTGCAAGCTCTTCGATACGCTCATCGAACCTCTCTATTTTGTCTTTCAAATAATTGAAGGTTATCATATATTCGTTCAGCGTTTCGTTCATGAGGGAGTTGTCAAAAACAACTTTTTTCAGCCATTCAAGATGCGCCTGCGTCCAATATGAACGTCCGGGATAATGCTTTCCATGCCTCGTGCAAAGTGAAATTATCTGCTGCTTTATACGTTTGAGGTTTTCCTTGGAAGCATCGCGCATCCGGATATATTCCTTGACCGCGTTATCCTCATCGCTGACAACATATACCTTGCTGTATGTACCGTTTGCAAGACATTCTGCTATTTTTCTTGCATCACGCTTATCTGTCTTGATTTCATTTTGTGTGTGCGGAATTTTAGTAGGCGCAAGGATAACACATTCATATCCTTTTGCTGTAACTTGTTCATAAAGCGAATAACCAAGACATCCTGCCTCATATCCGCACATCAATTTTGTATCGGGATGCTGCTCCTGAATACGTTTGAAATACTTCACAAGAATTTTTACGTCCGGCTCAATCTGTGTCTCGGCAAAGTATTTCCTGCCCTCAACGCCCATTGCACAAAGCGTGTAGTTTGTTGTATGAACATCCATTCCTATGTATATTGTCTTTTCCATTGTGACCTCCTTGCCTTCAGGCATATTTTCTTGTACATATTATTGCACACCTCACGAGCTTTTGCAAGCACGGGGTCACTTCATATTATCTATTTATGAGAGGTGTTTTTCGGATCACTTTAATTTAATCTCAGAAGTGCAGGGGTGAGCCAAAACCACCAACCTCCACAGACTGAAAAAGCCTTAACCTGTCTATTCTTACGAATTATCTGAAAAGATCAGAAATGCAGCGGTTTTAGCCTTTACATTTCGTCTTATAATGTCCTTTATTATGAAGGGTGATTATTCCGAGCGTATGTCTTTCACTCAGAATCCCTTTGCCCACACTTGAAAAATGCACAAGTCCTGCGCCCGTTTCTTTGTTGATAACAGAGAAATTTCAAAATTCGCCGTAAAAGGTGTCCCCTTTTTGCCGATTTTTGTAGGTACTGCTACAATAAAGACACGGGTAAAATCTATAACAGCCAGCTATGGTTTACTCGATCTCACACTTAAGCTATAATGGAAGCGGTGACCGGAATGACGAGTTCAGGTACTTGGGCTACGCGCCTGATCATAAGAATGTCATCCGCGCTTCCGTTACGGCGTTCGGTTAAGGCAGGTTGTACCGCTC
>CALCRR010000393.1 GCA_937894495.1 uncultured Ruminococcus sp.
TCGCTGCCCTATGCGGAGCAGCTTGCCGAGCTTTACAGAGCGCTGAACGGGAAGGCTGATAAGGCTGCAAAGGGTGAGAGCGACAATGCTGCGACTGATGAAAACACGGAGGAGGCAGATGAAAATTCTGTCGCTGATAATAAAGCAAAATAATGATGTCGGAATTGTAAATGGTGTTTTGTGCGGGATTATATATTGACAATATTATCATACATTATTCCGTCGCACCATCAACCGACTTGATATATTTTTAGCATAGAAAGGACTGATAAAAGAATGAAAGTACGCGTATATTTTATCCTCACAGAAGATTAACTATATAGAAAATGGAGGATAGAATATTTGCTAAAAGAAAAATTATCAATTTGCGAGAAGGCATATCTTACATTGGAAGAATCCGCCGAGTATTTTAATATCGGTATCAATAAACTCAGAGAGATGACAAACGATAAAAACTGCCCGTTCGTTATATGGAACGGCAGTAAGCGCCTTATAAAGCGCAAGAAGCTTGAGGCTTATCTGGACAACGTATTTGTTATCTGAAAATTGTTTATAAAAATCGGCTTTTAATACTTGCAAAAGAGCCTTATGTGTGCTATAATATACATAGGGTTCTTTTCTGCATAGATGAAAGGAGTTTTAAATATGCAGAGAAGAAAAGATCCAAAAGGTAAAGTCCTGAGAGACGGCGAGCGCTACAAGGCAAAGGAAGATAGATACACTTACCGCTGGACTGATAAAATGGGCAAGCGCCATGAGGTATACGCCAAGACTTTAGACGAGCTTCGCAAGAAGGAATCGGAATTGAACCGTGATATTTATGAGGGCATCAAAACGCCTGATGAAAATCTTACGGTCAACGATATTTATAAGAATTGGCTTACCGACAAGAAAGGTCTCAGGTCATCGACCCGCGGCAATTATATCTATATGTATGAGCAGTACGTTCAGGACAGCTTCGGAAAGATCAGAATAAAAGATGTGAAGAAGTCAGATGTCCGCCGTTTTTACAACGAACTGCACGATACAAGAGGGCTGTCATTCAACACTATCGAGGTCATACAGAATGTCTTGAACCAGCTTTTCAATCTTGCCGTTGATGACGATTATATCCTAAAAAATCCTGCTGTAAATGCTTTGGGCGAGTGCAAAAAGGCACACAACTATCAGCGTCCGAAACGTCATGCGCTGACGATTCCCGAGCAGAAGGCGTTCATTGAGTATATCAAAACTCACCCGAAGTATTCACACTGGCTGCCGCTGTTCACGTTCTTTCTCGGAACGGGCTGCAGGGTGTCAGAGGTGATCTCGCTCAGGTGGGAAGATGTTGATATGGACGAAGGGATAATCGATATCAATCACGGTATCACTTACTATCAGCGTGAGACTAAGGAGTGCAGCTTTCAGATCTCGGAAAACACCAAGACCGCAGCAGGCACAAGAATGATCCTGATGCTTTCAGAAGTCAGGCAGGCTTTGCTGGACGAGAAGAAATTTCAGAAAGATGTGGGTATTACCTGCAACGTGACGTACAACGGTTATACTGATTTTATTTTCCTGAACCGCTTCGGAAACGTCCACAATCCGCAGACCATCAACAGGACTATAAAAAGAATAGTGTTGGCGCATAATATCGAAGAGATGGAAAAGGCTGAAAAGGAAAAACGTGAGCCGCTGCTGCTCCCTAATTTCTCCTGCCACAATCTCAGGCACACATTCGCCACTCGCTACTGCGAGAACGAGAGCAACCTTAAAGTCATTCAAGAGATATTAGGTCACAAAGACATAGCGACCACGATGGATGTCTACATGGAAGCCACCAAGGACGCTAAGAAGAAGTCTTTCACAGAGCTTGACGGGAAAATAACGATCTCGTAACTGACCCCACCGCTGACCCCAATTTGACCCCAAAATATAAATTTTTATGTAGAGATGCGTAGAGATTTGTGATTTTGGCATAATGTGATAATGTAGATATATAGGGATTTGAAGTGTGTTGGAGGTTTATGTTATTTTTCAAGGGAATTTCCCGACGATGAAGAGCCTGCCTGCTAATAACGGCAGAAATACGCAGGATACGAGCGAAGAGTGAGTTGTTTTGCGACCAATTTGCGACCAAAACAAAGAGAACAAGCTAAAACTTATATGATAGTTTAAGGAGGATGGAAGGAAACTTCCCTCCTCCTTGTTTATATATCTGGAAGGAGTATGTTCATGGCAAATCTAACGAAGCAAAAAAGAGACCAGATGATTGCTTTTCTTGAAGAATTAAAGAAGGAGCATTCTGATGATACATCTGTCAGAGCGTTTAATGAGATAGTAAATCATCTAAATGATAAAAAATACGGATTAGTATTTGAAGAGCATACCGAAGCGGTTGATAAACTTCTTAGTGAAAACATTCCTGTATTTTGCGAGGACAATAATAGAAGAATATGCCGAAATAAAAATGCTCCTTGGAATTTTTTGATTGAGGGTGACAATCTACAAGCTTTGTATTTGCTTGAAAAAACACATCTTGGGAAGATTTCATGCATCTACATAGACCCCCCCTACAATACTGGAGCACGAGATTGGAAGTATAATAATGATTACGTTGAAAAAACGGATTTGTTTAGGCATAGTAAATGGCTCTCTATGATGCAAACTCGATTGAAAATTGCTCGTAGATTAATGAATCCTAATGACAGTGTACTAATGATTTCGATAGATGATAATGAATTATGCTCAGTAAAAATGCTATTAGAGGAATTATTCGCAGACTGTGAGATGCAAATATTAGATATAGTTATTAATCCCAAGGGTAAGGCACGTATAGGTAGATTATCTCAGGTTGATGAATACCTAATAATTGTATTTATGGGAAATGCAAAAACCATTTCTGATAAATCTTTAGAAGAAGGCGAAGAAATAAGATGGCCATATTTGAGAAGAAGCGATGTTGAATCTGCAAGAGGAACCACAAAAGGTGGTGTACGGCAATTCTACCCTATATATGTTGATAAAGATGCTCAAAAAATAGTTAAAATTGGGAATCCGTTAACACCAGAACAGCCATTATCTGATGCAGAAGTTATTGAAAATGCTATTGCTGTATTTCCAATAAGAGAAGATGGCAAACACATGAACTGGGGCTTAACAAGCGAGAGCTTGAAATATGCTTTAGATAATGGCTGCGTTAGGATTACAAAGAGTACTAATCCATATCAAGAGTATAATTTTGCGTATGTTACTATGCCAAGCATAAAAAAAGCTTTATCAGGGGAATATCTAATAGCTGGAGAACGTGAAGATGGAACGAAAATAATTATTCTTCCTGACGGAAAAGAACATCAGAAGCCAACCGTATGGAAAAAGAATTCATATGATGCGAATGCATATGGTACAAAATTGATTTCAAAATTCTTAATTGAAAAGCGATTCTCTTTTCCAAAATCATTATACACCGTATATGATTCATTAAAAATATACCTTGAAAATAAGCCTGATGCCATAATCTTAGATTTTTTTGCTGGTTCAGGGACAACAATGCACGCTGTACACCTATTGAATGCAGAAGATGGTGGTAATAGGAAATGTATAATTGTCACTAATAATGAAGTTTCTGATAAAGAAGAACAAGAATTAACTGCAAAAGGATTAAAAAAAGGCGATGCCGAATGGGAAGCATTAGGTATAGCTACTTATGTTACTTGGCCAAGAGTTAAATGTTGTATTGAAGGAAAAGATATTAATGGCAATTATGTAGATGGAGATTATGGAGTTAAAAGCGAAGATTTTATAGCAGATAATGATGCTCAATTTGTTTCTAAAAAAACTGGAAGAGTGGTAAGAGGAACAGTATACAAAAAAACAAAAGTTCAATTATATCCATCCTTGGCAAAAATAAAGATGCGTGATGGATTTAATGAAAACTTGAAATACTTCAAATGCGATTGGACACCAAGAAAACCAGAAGATTACTTATTGAGTAATGCACTATGCTTACATATCAAAGAAATGATAGAGCTGCAAAATGCTATTGAAGTTGACGGAGAAAAGAACGTTTTGCTGCTCAACAGAGATGACATCAAAAGAAATATACTTGACCCTGTTATGTATGAAAAAGCAGAAAACATCTGGTTGAATCAGAATATTATACTTAACGCCGAGGAAATCAAGCTCTTGGATAAAAAAGGCTTCAAGTACATTCCAAGAGAATTCTTTGGACAAGAATTAAGGGAGGCTGCTGAATAATGTTTAATGGTAAGCTAATTCCATTTCAGACAACTCATGAAGATAACCTATTATTAAAATGTGCTGACTATGAAGAAATGGTATTGTATGCTCCGACAGGTTCGGGCAAAACTGTTATGGTCTGCAAATTTATTGATGATTACCTTGATGAAAACCCGAATACTGTTTTTTTGTGGTTGTGCCCAGGTGCAGGCGGATTACATAAGCAGTCACAGGACAGCTTTGAAGAAATGACTTCTGGGATACCTTTCGGTGATGTTTATTCCTTCATCGGTGAGCCTGACCCCAGAGGACAAGTTTTTTTCATCAATTGGGATAAAATAAACAGTCACTGTCAATCACTTAACCCCAAAACAAGTCCTCACCCATTATTTTTCTGATTA
>CALCRR010000394.1 GCA_937894495.1 uncultured Ruminococcus sp.
GGAGTTCAGACGTGTGCTCTTCCGATCTCAAAGCAGATACATGGTATCCGGGCTAATGCGACGGCTCACCCAGTTTCCACCCAAACGGCCAACAATAAACGGTACATATAATGAGGTAGCTATGAGGAAGTTGGCCAATTCTCCTTGCGGCACAAGGCTTTTCGGGATTCGGATTTCCTGAGAAACGCGATTTTTGCCCGTTTTTCACCGATTCAGACACACAGGCGCCATCTTCGGGAATGAACAGAGAAAGTCCCGAAAACCCAGATAAATCAAGGCTTTCGGGACTTTCGGATGGTGCCGGCGGCGGGGGTCGAACCCGCACGGTATCGCTACCACCGGATTTTGAGTCCGGCACGTCTGCCAATTCCATCACACCGGCGAAAAATGCAGCCGCAGACGACCGCAGCTCCATTAACTTTTTAATTATACCACAGTATTTTCAAAAAGTCAATATTAAACGGTAAAAATATTTTGTGTGAAAATTTATGCATAATCACTATTAAAAACTCATAAAAAATGATTGATTTTTTACGTGAAATATGGTAAAATTATTGTGTCAGGGTATGTATGCCCTGTGTAAAGGAGGATACAAATGGTTGTTCAGGATTTAAAGGTTTTGATTTGCGACGACTCGATGTTCGCCAGAAAGAAGCTGAGTATGACTATATCAAACCTCGGCGTTAAAGAAATTTATGAGGCGGCAGACGGCGAGGAAGCTATCAGCAAATATATGGAGCACAAGCCCGATGTGGTGTTTATGGATATAATCATGCCCAAGGTCACGGGTATAGACGCTCTCAAGCAGATAATCGACTCTGACCCCGACGCCAAGATAGTTATGGCATCATCGGTGGGCACACAGGGGCATCTTAAAGAGGCTATCAAGGCAGGCGCTGCTGATTTTCTGCAGAAGCCTATCTCTGACGAGGATACTATGGCTATCCTTGAAAACGCTGCGAAAGGGGTGCTGTAAATGTTTGCGCAATTTTTCGGCGGATATCTCTTCAATAAAAAGCTGGTGACGGCTGAGGAGCTTACTCAGGCGTTTGAGGATAAGAAAAACACCCGTATGAGACTGGGCGTGCTGGCTATCAACGCCGGGCTTATGACTGCCGAGCAGGTGGAGCACGTAAATGTTACCCAGCAAAGCGTTGACAAGCGCTTCGGCGACCTTGCGGTGGAGCTGGGCTATGTTACCTCTGAGCAGGTGGACGAGCTGCTCTCACAGCAGCCTACCGATTATCTGCTGCTGGGTCAGACGCTGGTGAACAACGGCGTGCTGTCAAATTCCGAGTTTGAAAAGGCTATCAACGACTACAAGCAGGAAAATGAGCTGACCGACGATGACCTGGCGGACGAGAAGGCTGATAACCTCACCAAGCTGGTGAGCGAGTTTTATCACCTGGAGGACGCCGACAACGCCAGAATGCTGAGGGATTATGTGACCATGCTCTTCAAGAGCATTATCAGATTTATCGACAGCGATTTTACTCCGCTGGAGGCTGTTATGGTGAGGTCCTACGACGCCGAGTGCCTGGTTAGGCAGGATATCACAGGCTCATACGAGGCTGCGACCTGTGTTACCGCAGGCGCCTATGAGTACAGCGAGTTCGCAAAGCGCTTTGCAGGCGACAGCATGGGGGATGTCTCCGAGTTCCTCAACGAGACTGTGGGCGAGTTTTTGAACGTTATCAACGGTCTGTTCGCCGTTAATGAGTCAAACGAGCAGGGCATTGAGATAACCATGAACCCGCAGACAGCTATCTCAAACGGCAATATAACCTTTGACAAGGCTGCATACTGCATACCTGTGGTTTTCAGCTTCGGCGAGGTGGATTTTATAGTTTCCGCAGGCTGATTCGGGAGCGATCGATACTTTGATATGACGTGATATGTCTCCCCTGCCGACGGTGGGGGAGACATTAGCAAATGGGCGGTTTGCGCAGCTTTGCAGACAAAGGGCTGCCAATGACCCGAGGGGGAATGGCGATGACCATATGGAAATCGAGGATGATCGGCATTATCATGCTGGTGCTGTTTGTGATATTTGTCAGGTTCTCGCTTTATGATTTTATTGTTGAGACATACCATGCCGGGGGCATAGTTGACAAGCTGGGCAGGATATTCTGCATAGTTTCCATCGGTCTGATACTGGCGCCCTTTGAGCCGGAGAAAAATCAGGCGTTCTTTTTCATCAAGCTGGCGGCTATCATAGTGATATGCCTGGGCTTCAGCGGCACCTTCTTCGACTGGTACTCCCCTATCGAGTCGCTTCTGCGCACAAACAGACCGTTCAGTCGTTTATAATTCCCCCACCTTCCGCAATATTGTGGGGTCCTCGCCGGACGGGGTGTTTCCCCCACCTGTGCCGCTAGAAGCAAGAAACTAGATGCAAGAAGCAAGAGTCCTCTTTTTACGCTTTGTTCGATTAGTAAATTTTCTTGCCTCTTGCTTCTGACATCTTGCCTCT
>CALCRR010000395.1 GCA_937894495.1 uncultured Ruminococcus sp.
AAACAGGGAAAAAGTTGCACAAAAACGTGCAACTATTAATGAAATATGTCCAAAGAAAAAGATAAATCATTTGTTTGCACAAAATAAGGAGATGGAAGTAATGCATAATGCACAATGAATTTTAGAGCGGTTTTATGGTTTTGCGCCTTGAAAACTCCACATCGTTTAAGTAGGAATAATATTCTAAATCAAATGCAGTACGGCGCACAAATGCAAAGGTCTGGAAAAAACACCGCACAGCTTTAGTGGGGCGAAATAAATCTAATCAAAATACAGTACAGCGCACGAAGTCAACATTTAGCAGGGTTCGCGCAGCGTCACAAAATACTAGCCGCCGCAAAAGCACCCCCAGCTTTTAGAGGTAAGATGTAAGAAGTAAGAGGTAAGAAAATGGTTTAGCAAATTATGCGGTACGGCGCACCAAGTCAACATTTTGCAAGGTTCGCGCAGCGTATCGAAGTACTAGCCGCCACAAAAGCTCCCCCTCCCCTCCGGGGAGGACTCGAAAACTCGCTGTCCACACAAAAGTGCGACAGGTGGGGGAAACACCCCGTCCGGTGAGGACCCCCTCCCCTCCGGGGAGGACTCGATATCTTGCCTGTCTCCACGATAGTGCGACAGGTGGGGGAGGCGAGCCGTCCGCCCGAGGACTATTTTCTGCTGTTTTCAAACTTTTCTGTTCTTGCTTTCAGCTTTTTCTCGGCGTAGCCTTCTTTGATGGTGGCTTTTCCTCTCTCGATAGCCAGTGCCGAGGGGGGGACGTCCTTGGTTATGGTGGAGCCTGCGGCGGTGTATGCGCCCTTGCCTACCTTTACGGGAGCTACCAGATTTGTGTTGCAGCCGATGAAGGCGTTGTCCTCTATCACCGTGCGGAACTTTTTGTCGCCGTCGTAGTTTACCGTTACCACGCCGCAGCCGAAGTTTACATTTGCGCCCACGTCAGAGTCGCCGATGTATGTCAGGTGCGCCACCGATGTGCCCTCGCCTATGGTGGAGTTCTTTATCTCAACAAAATCGCCAATTTTAGCGCCCTTTTTGATGTGTGAGTTGGGTCTGAGCTGTACGTAGGGTCCTATCTTGACGTTGTCCTCTATCTCGCTCTCGTAAGCCTGAACGTTGTTGAGGTTGACGTTGTTGCCCACCTTGGTGTTCTCAATAATGCAGTTGTTGCCGATAATGCAGCCCTCGCCGATAACGGTGTTTCCTCTCAGGTTAACGCCGCTGTCTATCCTTGTGCCTGCGCCTATCACCACGTTGTTGCCGATGGAAACTCCGTCAGTGCAGGTGAACTCTATGCCCTCGTCCAGCCACTTGTCTATTATCTCATAGCGGGCTATATCGTTGAGCATCAGAAGTCCCTTTCTGTCGTTAGCTCCCAGCGCCACATGGGGGTTAGCCGAGATGAAAGCGTCAGCAGTCCTGCCCTTGCTGATAACAAGCTCAACACAGTCGGTGAGATAATACTCGCCCTGGGCATTGTTGGGCTGGATATCGAACAGCACCTCCAGCAGATCTGATGTTTTGAACCAGTAGCAGCCTGAGTTTATCTCGGTTATAGCCAGCTGGGCAGTGGTGCAGTCCTTGTGCTCTACTATTCCCGATATGCCGTTTTCGGTGCGGATGATCCTGCCGTAGCCCGTGGGGTCCTCGACCCTTGAGGTCACCACCGTAACGCCGCAGTCCCTCTCGGTGTGCAGCCCAAGTGCGCCCCTGATAGTCTCTTCATCAATAAAAGGCGCATCGCCGCAGAGTATCAGGGTATTGCCCCCCTCATGCGCTTTCAGAAAATCGGCAGCCTGCATTACTGCATGGCCCGTACCCAGCCTTTCAGCCTGCAGCACGGTGGAGATATTAGCCTTTGACTCTCTCTTAGCCAGATAATCCTCTATCTGCTCACCCTCATAGCCCTTGACTATGCAGATATCATCAAGCTCAGCCTTTTCACAGGCAGTCAGCACCCATTCAAGCATGGGCTCGCCTATCACCTTGCACAGTGCCTTAGGCATATTGGTTTTCATTCTCTTGCCCTGTCCGCCTGCAAGTATTATAACGTTATTTGACATAATAAGACCCCTTTTTTAATAATGTGATCGTTTACTTTTGCTCTTATTATTATAATACTTATCCCACGGCAAGTCAAGCGTTAGTGCATAATTTTTCAAAAAGGGGGAGTTTTCTGCGGCGTGCATTCCTGTGGGGCGGTTATTGACCTCACGTTTGCAGAATAACAAGCTGTGTTCGCTGCCCGAGGACATTATGAATTATGAATTAACTTTCTGACTACAAATCCTCCTTCCTTTACATCAAGGCAAAGCTCTCCCCTGCAGCCTTCAAGCAGCTTGTCGCAGATAAGGTTCTCTATCTCTACCGTTACCACACGCCTTACCTCTCTGGCTGAGCCCCCTGCTGACAGGGCTTTTTTGGCTGCCGCCCTGCCGCACCCGGGCGATATTTCAAGGCTGCATTTAAGCTCCGCCAGCCTTGCTTTAAGCTTTTCTAGCTCTGCATCAGCTATGCTTTCAAGGGTGCTCTCATCAAAGTCCTCAAAAACTATCAGCTCATCTACCCTGCCAAGTATCTCGGGCGCCATAAACTTTTTGAGCTCTGCCAGCATCATGTCTTTTTTGCCCTGCCTGTCTTTGCCATCACTCATAAAGCCCACCTGCTTTTTGTCGGCTATATCCTTAGCGCCGATGTTGGTGGTCATTATTACGATAACATTGGTAAGATCAGCGCTGCGCCCCGATGAGTCGGTGAGCACGCCGTCCTCCAGTATCTGCAAAAGCAGGTTGGATATATCGGGGTGAGCCTTTTCTATCTCATCAAAAAGCACTACCGAGTAGGGTCTGCGCCTTACCCTGTCGATAAGCGCTCCCCCCTCATCATAGCCCACATACCCTGGGGGTGCGCCTATCAGCTTTGATACGCTGTGGCTCTCCATATATTCCGACATATCCAGCTTTATCAGGCTGTCCTCACTGCCGTAAAGCGACATTGCCAGCTCCTTTGAAAGCATGGTCTTGCCCACCCCTGTTGAGCCCAGAAAGATAAAGCTGCCCACAGGTCTGCTGCCGCCCCTCAGTCCTGTTCTGCACCGCCTTACCGCCGTGCAAAGGGCGTGTACAGCCTGCTGCTGACCTATCACCTTTTGTGACAGCTCCCCCTCCAGCGCCAGCAGCCGCTTGGTGTCCTCCTCACAAAGTGCGCTGCACTCAATACCTGTGGCTCTTGATACTACCTCTTCCAGCTGGCGCACCGTCAGCTCGGGTCTGCCCTTGTCGGCGGATAAGAATGCCAGATAGCTCTCTCTGCTTATCTCCCCCGAAAGGTATTTCTCAAAGGCTGTGCCGGGGTCCTCAGCACCCTCGGCGGCGTTTATCCTGGCTCTGGCGCAGGCTTCGTCGATAAGGTCCACCGCCTTGTCGGGAAAATGCCTGTCGGTGAGATACCGCCCAGCCAGCCTGACGGCGCTTTTACAGACCTTTGAGGGTATGGTTATGCCGTGGTGCTCCTCATAACGGCGGCGCAGCCCCATTAGTATTTTAAAGGTCTGCTCCTCGTCGGGCTCGTTTATCATCACCTTCTGAAAGCGCCTGTCCATAGCGGCGTCTTTTTCGATATTCTTCCTGTATTCCTCAAAGGTGG
>CALCRR010000396.1 GCA_937894495.1 uncultured Ruminococcus sp.
GAGGGGAGGGGGCGCTTTTGTGGCGGCTAGTATTTTGATGGCTGCGCCAACCTTGGAAACTGATGACTTGGTGCGCCTTACCGCTTTTTGTTAAGGATTTATCTTCCCCAACCAAAGCTGTGCAGAGATTTTTACAGACCTTTTTATTGGTGCGGTTCACCGCATAATTTTTTAAACCATTTTCTTACCTCTTACTTCTTACCTCTTACCTCTAAAAGCGCCTATCAGCTATCCCCCGTCATTCTTTGTGAAAAATACCCTAATATGCATTTTAATACTCTGGCAAAAGCTACAAAATCGAAAATTGACGCACAAATGTTCTTGACAAAGTCGATGCCGAGTGATATAATATAGTTGGCACAAGAACAATAGTTCTGAAACATCAAAAAAGCAGAAGCATACAAGAGCCCCAGGCTCGTCTGCCGCCGCCCGGTGCTCTGTATTCTGCCCAAGGAGGACATCAATGAAAAAAGACATACTCACATCAATGGACCTGTACAGCTATATGCAGGAGATAATGAAGATACCCATCGACCACAAGCCCATAAAAAAATACAACGGCAGCAGTTGCCGCAGGGTGTGCGCCAAGGCAAGGCAGTTTTCAGCCTACCGCAGCGTCTGCCTGAGAGAGAACCGTGTGAGACAGCGCATTAACGAGCTTATCGCCCTTATACGCCATGCTGACAGGCAAAATACCCCCGCCGCAAGCGGGCTGAGAGAAGCCGAGCTGAGAGAGCTGGTGCTGGAATTCGGCAGGCTGACCCTGAAACGCCGTGAGCTGGAGCAGATGTGCGATAAGATAGAGAGCGAGTTCGTAAGGCAGGTGGTCATTCACCGATATTTTGAGGGGCTCAGCCGCAGAGTGCCCACCTGGCAGCAGACCGCCGCCGAGCTTGGTATAGCTGTCAACGGCGAAGAGCTCAGAAGATACATCTGCGCCAGTCTCAACGCAGGCTGCTGAGAGCTTTTAAATCGTGGCAAAAAAATAGTTCTCCCTGCCGTCGGCAAAGAGAACTATGTTAAAATTTTTTAAATATATCTGCGTATTGTAGTTATGCTGTTATACCGTGAGAATGAAGCCAGATCGGAGACTATAATACCCTCGCTGGAATTGGCGGCGTGTATTATCTTGCCGTCGCCTATGTAGATAGCAGCGTGATAAACGCTTGAAAGGCTGCTGCCCCCGAAGAACACGCAGTCGCCGGGCTGTATCGAGGAATGATCCACCGCCGTGCCCATGCCTGCCTGTGATGAAGCCAGGTGCGGCAGCGAGTAGCCCACCTGTGCATAGCACATCATTACCAGTCCCGAGCAGTCGCACGCCCGAAAGCTTGCACCAGCCCATACGTAGGTGCCCCCCACGTTGCTCCTTGCATATGCTATTATCCTGTCGATCTTCTCTTGTCTTGAGCTGTCGCCGTCCACGGTGTCAGCAGGGGGAGCTGTTGTTACTGTGGTGGTAGTGGTGGGTGCAGCCGTGGTGGTGGTAGTCACAGGCTCGGTCTCATAGCTGTCATCATTTTCGGCAGACTGAGTTTCTGCTTCGGTCTGGGCAGTGGTGGCTGCCGCTGTGGTGGTGGTTTCCTGCACCGTGGTCTGCTTGGTGGTGGTTGAAGCCGTGCCGCCCTGACCGTTTGAGGTCGTGGTCGAAGCGGTGGTCTGCTTTTTGCTCTCTGTCTTTTCGGGAGTTGTAGTGGTGGGTGCAGGGGTGGTTGTTGTAGTGGTTGTAGTAGTCTCAGCCAGACTTGAAATTATATAATAATCGCTGTCCAGCTGTGCCGACTGCTGCGCCAGGCTGTCCTTATCCAGCTGCAGTGCGCTTATCACCTCAGCCGACTGCGCCTTTAGCTTGTCCAGCTCCTCCTGCTGCTCAATAAGCTCCAGCTGCATATCCGAATACTGCTGCATATCGGCTTTAAGCTTAGCCGATTCCTCCTCGATAGCAGCCTCGGTCTGCTCGATAGCCCGTTTTTGAGCCATAAGCTCTTCCAGAGCCTCACTGTCGTGGGAAGCCACACGCTTCACCAGCTCCATACGCATAAGTATATCGTAAAAATCCGTAGAATTTATCAGCACGCTCTCATACGTAGCCGTACCGCCTGCCACATAAAGGGACCTTATGCGCTCCATAAACTCCGCCTTTGATACCTCTATCCGGGCATTCTGCTCTTCAAGGCTGTATTTTGCATCACGCAGCCTTGTGTCCGCATCGACCATTCTGTCCTCCAGCTCAACAGTCTGCTGCTGGACGTTTTTTATCTTATCATTTATGGCGTTATACTTTTCGGTCAGCGCCTGCAGGTTGCCCTCTTCCTCATCGAGCTTTGACTGTGCATCAGCCATGCGGCTGTCTATCTCAGCCTGCTGCTCTCTCAGCTCCTCCAGCTGCTGCTCATACTTATCCTTAGTCTCATCAGCCGACGAGCGCACACTGCTGCCGCCCCCCTGCCCGAAAGCCGCTGCTGATATCAGCACCGCCAGGCAAAGGGCACACAGCTGTTTGAATTTATACTTAAAAGCTTTTTTATCCATTTTATCACCAATTGCTTTTGTAACTGATTTGTAATTAATTCAATTATATAACACCACACCCATTTTGTCAAGAAAAACCCAAAATATATCACCAAATTTTCATTTTTATTTCCCCCACCTGTGCCTCTAGAAGCAAG
>CALCRR010000397.1 GCA_937894495.1 uncultured Ruminococcus sp.
CCTGAGTGACCTGATCGTCACCTCTTCAAGCTCAGTGCAGCCTGCAAAGGCATATGCGCCGATGTTCACATTCAGGTCGGTGACCGATGTCACACCTCTTGATATTATCTCATTCGCCTTGCCGTCCGTTATCTCGGCAGATACTCCGCTAAGCCCCTCTATAGCCTCGGCAATGGTCTCACCGCCCTCACCGCCGTAGTGCTCCGATATGGCAGTTATCGCCTCAGCTATGGTCTGCTTGTCCTGTGTGTCCTCTCCCAGCTTCTCCGAAAGCTCCTGTACTGCTTCAACTATCGTCATAATTATTCCTCCGTTTCTGAATTTCCTTTTGTCTCAACTGCTATCTTCAGCTTGCCTACCACCGCCGTAAGGAATGACGGCATCGGTACACCTAATACTGTCAGGTTTTCGAGTATCGAGATAAGCTCGTTGATAATGAGCCAGATAGTGACTATCAGCCCGAAGTAAAAGCTTATCTCAAAGCGTATGCCTATGCTCTTGATACCGTAGCCTATGAGCCAGTCTACCACTCCTGCGGCACAGACCGTGAGAAAATATCCCACCTTTTTTAACAGCCCTCTCAGCCCCACCTTGCTCGACAGCTCTCCTGTGCTCCAGGCTTTAAGCATACCGCTTATGTAGTCGATGACCATGACCGCCAGCAGTACGAATACAGGCACTGCCAGTATGCGCATATACGCCGATATGCCGCCGATGATGACCGCCGCAAGGGTCTTGAATATGTTATCCTTGGGCATCTTATCACTCCTCAAAGGCGAGAGAGACATCGCCGTAAATATAGAAGCTTTTTCCGTTCAGCAGTGCCTTGCCAAGTGCCGTCTGAGTCCTCATAAAGTTGATAAATACACCATCAAAGCTCTCATCACCAACGTTTGAATATGCAGGCACAAGCTGAGTGTTTGCAGGCGAGGTCTTGACAAAGCCCGATGTGCCCAGTGCCGTCGCCGCTGTCATGTTGTCAGAGAACATATACAAAGAGTTGCTCACGCCTGCAATAATGCCTGCGCTCTCGGTGCTCTGAGTGTCGGTGGTTTTCGATATGACCAGATAGGCTGAGCCCACCGCTGCCGAGGTAGCCGCAATGCCTACAAGCAGCACATTATCCGTCTCTGCAGTTGTAAAGGTCGTTGCATTGATGACCGCCGAAGCCGTGAGCTTGTATTCAAGACCGTCTGTGTGCATTGCTCGCTTATTCGAGCCCGATACCTCAAAATACACCTTGTCGCTCGCCCAGAGCTGTGTTACCTGAGATGTGTCCGTCTCATCGTATACGACCCTTTTCCACTCCCACATCGCGGCTAAAGTGTTCATCATGGCTGCCCATGTGGTGTTTGTGTAGTTTGTTACCCTTATCATTGTGTTGATACCTCCTCGCTAATTCCGCTGACTGCCCTGCTGCTTCCGTCAAGCAGCGCCGTGACCTCGCCCGAGGTGTTGCTGCTGCCCTTGCCTATGTTTTTTGCAATGTTTATCACCCTGCCGTCCTCGGCTATCACCCTGCCCGATATGGGCGCATACTGCCCGATGTCCGCCGTCAGTCCCGTGTCCTCACCGCCGATGATATCGGCAATGTTCACAGTGCTGCCGTCCTCGGTGAGCATTCTGCCTGAGATAAAGCCGTAGCTTTCAATGTCAGCACTCTGTCCTGTGTCCTCACCCGATACCGCAAGGCTCTTCACCCTGCCGTCCTCTGAGATCATTCTCATCTGACCACTTCCTTTCCGATCATGTCTGTATTACCTGTACTTCAAGAGCTCTCGCAAAGTTTCGCTCCCAGAAGTCAAGCCCTACCGAGTACATACCGCCCTCCGAGTCCAGGTTCGCATTCGCAAAATGTGACGAAGGCGATATGCCGCTTTGGTCCTCCACTATAATACCGTGTACCACAGACAGCGGTCTGTAGTAGTAACTGCCGCCGCTGCCCCCTCTGAGCTCAAAACGGTTGCCGTAGGTACCCATGAGCGAGGGTCTTCCCCCTGACTGATAGTAGGTAACGCCGCCCTCATCATAGATCGTCAGGGTGTATAGCCTTGACTGCGAGTCGTAGTCTAAGCTCACAGGGGGCGAGGGCAGTACCGCCAGGTATTCATGCTCTTTAACGCTCTCATCGCTGCATACTATCCGTGCTGTGCCGCCCTCGTTTATGGGAGCATAAACGCTGTCATAGGGCGCTGAGGGTGTATGCTCGTCCTTTATCAGCCTGTAGTTATACCGCCTTATGTCAAGCTCTTCACGGTGACGGTAGATATGCTCCTTCCTCACCATGGACGAGAAATCAAGCTTTGCGCCCTTTATTATCCTATTCTCCAACAGGTATCACCTCGCTGCGTGTGGTCACTGCCAGGGCATAGTCACGCTCGGCAGCACTGGCAAAGGGCACCACAAAGCTATCGCCCGATGATGATACCGCAGCTGTAAGAGCCTCACCGTCGGCACCGTAAATAGCCACAGTGTATGCCGCCAGTACAGCATAGCCGTAGGGGGTGCTCACTGTGATACCGTTTGCTGTGTAGCTTTGGTCTGCGCTTATGCTGCTTACCATAGGCACGAAGCCCATGCCGTGGATATATTGTCCCGATGTGCCGTCCATGTCCTCCGTAACATTGAACTGCACCGTGTATACACCGCTCTGCACCTGCGAGTCCTTTTTACGATAGGTCCTCACAACATAAGCCTTGCGCTTGCAGTAGCTCTCCGACTGCGACACGGTGGAAAAGCTGACGCTCTGCATAAGTGTGTACAGCTCCCATTCGCACCCCATGGGGTGATCTTCATCAAGGCTTTGCCGGCTTATGTCAGTAAAAGTCACATTGGTGATAAGGTCCTCCACCGTTACATTTTCTTCTATGTATCTGGTGGTTAAAGCTGTGGTGGAGCCGTAGCTGTAATTTACCATTGCAGGCATACCCGATACTATTATCCTGTCCTCGGGGTGACCATAGACCGCTGTGGTCTTCTGATACACATCAACGTTTATTATCTCCTGCTCTCTGAGCATAGAAGCTGCCTGTTCCTGAGTAAGGACAGCGGCATTTTCAATATACAAACTGCTGCCGCCCGTTCCTCCCAGAGGGTCGGGCTCACCGTTTCTTATGGCTATGTGTCCGTCAGACACAAGAGATGTGTAGTACACCCACACGCTGTCACCCTCACAAAGCCGCTCGCCTGTTTTGTTAAGCAGAGTGAACTCGCTGCCGTTTGAAAATCTTACCGCCGCCCTGAGATATCCCTCGCTTACAGATATCACCCTTGCAGGCTCTCTCCTTATGGGCTGTGAGCTTTTTATCTCCTCTCTTGCTATCCGTCTTATCAGTTCGTTAAGGTCGCTCATATCACACCTCCAGCGTGTAGTTATCGGGCAGAAAAGCCACATTGCATGAGGTTATCTGCATCTGCCTTGACGTCAGATCATAGCTTATGCCTGTCACCAGCCTGTCCTCGCCTTTATAGCTTATGATATCCTCCACCTCGATGTGAGGTATCAGCCTGCAACAGAAGCTGTCGCTGACCGAGTTTGCCGTCTGCTGCATGAGCAGATACTCCGCATACTGCCTGCACTTTTCCTCGCCGCTGCCCCTTGTGGTATCTCCCATGGATATGTATACTATCGGCTCATCGGGATAGCGCTCGCCTGCGGTCTTTATGTTGAGAGGACTTTCGGCGCTGAGGTTTCTGGCGGTGTATGAGTACACCTCGCCCTCGGTGTTGTCGGTGCATACCGTAATAATATTTGAGCCGTCAAGAGCCGTGCTCCTTGCAGGACTGCCTATGATAAGGCTGTCATTCTCCTCGAACCGCCATGAATAGCCCTTGTGCATATACCAGCTGGGGATATTAAGGCTTGGCTTCCGCCTGAAAACCAGCCGTCCTGAGCGGTCATAATAGCAGTCTGCTCCGTACATTTTTGCAAGGGTGGTTATTATCTCACCGTAAAACTGCCCTGCACTGAGGGCTATATCCGCATAGAGCTTTGTTTTAGAGAAATACGGGTCGATAAGCGGCATAACAGGGTCAAGGGGATATCCGTTTCCAATAGGACGCATAAGCACCTCTCTGATAAGGTCGGCAATATAGATATCCCCCTTTGAGATATCGGTGCTAAACTCGCTGACACATCTGCCAATGCCAAGCTCGCCGTTCAGCTGGGCGAATTTATCGGCAGCCGTTATGCTCAGCACACCGTCGCTCTCATTGGCATTTGAGGTGATGAACACCCCCATAGGCTCCCAGTATATCCTGCCGTTTAAAGCTGTACCCACCAGTATGCGGAATTTTCTGTTATACCAAATGTCCGAATTTTTTGAGGGCGTATATCTATCGTCAACATTAAAAAGCGAAAGGCTTGCGCTGTTCCTTGCTCCGCTGCCGCTGTTAGAGGTTATCTGCACAGGGCTGTCCTCATTTATGTCGCCGCTTATCTCCCCCAGCACATTCTCCCAGTGGTCTAGGGACTGCAGGCGGTGGATATATACAGTCTCATTGCTTTTTACCGCACTGATATATCCTGAGTCGTGTACGCCGTAAAGCTCTGTCATTCATACACCACCGCTCTTTCGATATCGTCTGTTTCTGTCCATTCATAGCGTATCCTTGTAATGCCCAGCTCTGCCGCATCTGCGCCGTAGTTGCGTGAGGGGTTGCCTGTTATGGCTATTATCCTCACATCTCCCATATCCGTCTTCAGCAGATAAGCTCCGCCCTGGGTGATAAACTGAGTCCAGGCTGCTATATCGCCGCCGCTCTGGCTGTCATAGCTCTCTATGCTGCCAAGTATGGCTTCAAAGCTGCCGCTGTCGTAGTTACTCACACCGTTTATGAGCACAGGCTTTTTGCCGTTAGAAGAATGCAAGACAGCCCCTGTCACCGTTTCAAGAGCCGATGAGGATATATCGCAGGAGAACAGATAGCTTTCGCCTATGGTATATCTTGTTCTGCCGTAGCAGCTGCCTGCCTCGGTGAGCCCGGCGATGAAGTATCTGCGCTCATAGCCCCTGACAGGCTGGGAGGCCGCATAATACTCTCTGCCCTCACGGTATGCCGATACTGTGTATGTATAGCTTTGGTTGGTGCCTGCGGTAAAGTCCCTGAGGGTGAAGCTTGCAGTTTCGGGCTCAAACCTGCCGATAAACACCGCCTTGCCGCCGTCGGTCCTTCTCCACACCGAATATGATCCGCCCACAGCCGTGTCTGTCACTGTAAGCTTTATGCTTCTCATACCCTCCTCCCACACTGCACTGACGGTAAGCTCCTGACTAAGTGTGCCTGTTTCGCTTATGCTGTGGGCAATACTTTTAGCAAAGTCCTCCTGCGTCACAATAGTGCAGCTCACCTCTGCGGTTTCGCTGCAAAGACGAGGGAAGGTGTGGGTAAAGGTGTAGGTATACTGCCTGTCTGAGGTATCGCTGACGCTTTCAAGCTCCATGCAAAACTCTCTCATTGATACCTCTTGTGCCTGTGAGTAGCTGCCCGATATCTTCAGCCCCTCAGCCGTTATCTCATGGGTGAGGGTGACGGCAGGGTCTGAGCGGCACATGAAGTAAAAGGGGTCGCACTCCAGATAGTTTGACACCAGCTGATAAAGCGCCCCTGCGCTTGTTGCTCCCAGATGGCTGCCGCCCGGTACGGATACGCTTGTAAGATTGCATTCGCCTGTATCGCTGTCATAGCTCTCTATGAGTGCAAAGGCAGCACCCACCTTTAAAAGGCAGCCGCCTATGAGCCTTGCGCCGTATCTTACAGGGTCCTTGATAACGGTTATATCCTTGTCGATATACGCTTTCAAAGCCGTGCCTGCTGACTGTATACGCCCTGCGCCCAGGTAGACATCATACTTGCCGTCCCCTGTGTTGAGGGGGTTCTCGGCGCTTTCGGGGTAGTTCTGGTAAACTGTTATCACCCCTGTGTAGTCGTGACCAAGTGTAAAGGGAGAGGGTCCGTCCTCGGCATGGTAAAGCTCGCCGTACCATGTCTCGCCGTTATGGACAGCGATCATCTCTCCTTCTCTCGGATAGAACTGCTGCCATTTCTGAGAATTGAAAGTATCGGTATAGTCGATAGTTACCCACGACAGGCTGTCGCCGTTCATGGTAAAGCTCAGTGTGGGGTTTTGTGTAACAGCGTCTAACGCCTTGCCGTCGATGTTCACATTTGTTACTGTTCTTAGTGAGCTTTTCATTCTAGCCTCCTGTCTGTCTTGTTCTGTCTGCCGATGATAGGTACTCGTTCATGAATTTCTTCCAGTCCTCTCGCAGTGTTTTCCTCAGCTTCGCCAGAGTTCTCTCATCGACCGATCCCTGAATGATTATCTGGGGCGCATAGGTGATACTGCTGGTGCTGCTGGTGGTCCTGTTATCGTTGCTGACAGAACTGTTATTGGTGACGCCGCCCGACGATGAGGGCAGCGTTATATTTGATAAGTCGGGCAGCATGGCTCTCAGTGATGAGATATTTATACTGCCAAGCCTTTGCGACAGGCTCTCGCCGTTATACTTACCCAGCTTTAAAAGCAGCTGTGCAAGGCTGTATTTTGAGTCGTTAAGGCTGCTCTGCGCCGACTCTATGGCAGATGTATTTTTCTCTGCATGAAAGCCTGCTGATAATGAATACACCTGCACCTGCTGTGCTTCGGCACGCTGCAGCTCGTCCTGCGCCTTCTTTACCGCCGCCAGCCTGTCCTCCAGATCTTTAGCGTTTGAAAGCTCGTCCTCCTGCGCCTTTTTAAGTCCGCTGTAGACCTTCTCCTCCAGCTTGCGGTACTCTTCAAGGTACTCGGCTTTGTTCTCATAGTACCGCTTGTTTATCTCATCAAGCCTGCTGTAGTATTCCTCGGCGCTCAGCTCACCCATGCTGTACAGGTGCTCCGCTTCGGATATCTCGGCTTCCGCTGTTTTTTTCAGATAGTCGGTGGTGTCCTCTTTTTTTGCTGTTTCTTTGACAGAGGTCACTGCTGCTGCGGTGGGAGTGGTGGAGACTGTGGTCTCGGTGGGGGTGTGACCCTGATAGATCTTGCCGTCGCCGATATTATCGACTATCATCTGATACCGCTCTATCTGATCTCCCAGTAACTTCCACTGCTCATACATCTCGGCAAACTGAGAACTATTAAAGCCCATCTGGTTCGTCTTTGCATAATACATCTGCTGACCCAGCAGCTGCTTTTGTTCCTCTGACGACTGCAGCATATTCTGAGCCTTTGCTTTCAGCAGCTCCTTTACTGCATTTGTTTCCACAACATAGCCGTCCGCAGTCTCCTTGATATGCTTGGCAAGCTCGGGATATTTTTCGATAAGCTCCAGCATCTGTGTAGTGCTGTAGGCTGTGCCTGCATTTACCTGATCCAGTACGCTTATAAGGTTTGCAAGCTCAGACCTGTATGTCCCCACAGAGCTTTTGGCACTGCTGTATGCATTTGTGAGTGCTTCCTGTGTCTGCTTTGCCTTTTCCTCAGCGGTGTTCAGGGTTTCGGCAGAGTCGGCAAGCTCTTCATTATCCTCGGTCAGCTGACTGATAGTTTCCGACTGCTCCTCGGTCTTTTCTGAGAGCTCCTCCATGCTCACTTTGTTGCTTTCACTTTTTTCATCAAGGCTCTGCAAGCTCAATGACAGTCCGACAACGGTGTTGTTGTACGCAGTCAGGTCGTCTCTGGCGGTCTCAAGCTCAGACTGAACAGCCTTCCACTGTTTTACATATTCACCTGCGAGACCTGCCTCATTAGCTTTTCTTTCGGCTTCCCTTTCGGCTTTCACAAGTTCATTGTAACGCTTTTGGGCATCATCTCTTTGTTTTACTGCTTCATCGTAGGCGCTTTTAGCTGTAATGCGCTGTTTTTCCAGCTCAACACCGTATTCTGTTCGAGCCTGCAGCTCCATGTAATCCTCATATGCAGTTATAAGCTTTTCAAGCTCTGCCCTTTGCATACTCAGGGAATTTGATGTTTCGTCAAATGACATATTAAGCCCCGGTACAGCCTTATTAAGAGCATCTATATGTGCTAAAAGCTGCTGCTTTTCACCGTCGCTGAGTTCTTCCTTTGCGGCGAGCTCATATATGGTATCCGCTAAGGCTCTGCACTGGGCTTCTTGCTGCTGCAAAGCGGATATGCCCTCCTCATTTGAGGATATGCTGTCATAGACCGAGCTTGTTAATTCTTGGTTTTTTTCAACGAACTCCTGCGTTTGTTTTGACAGATGTTCTGTGGCATCAGCTGTTACATCGATAGACGCCACATAAGCTGCAAAGGCAGATGCAGCTGCAATAGCAGCACCTCCTATCGCTCCTATTGCCGATACACCTAAGCTCATGGCTGAGTTCTGCGCTGTCTGTGCTGCCGCTGCTTCGCCCGAAGCCGCTGCGACTCCCTTGATAGCAGCTTCATATCCGTCAAGCGCTTTCACAGAGGTGTTTATGAGCTTTGATAATTCAAGAGCTGCCTTGAAGGCTATAAATACCTTTGCACCTGCCGCTATCTCTTCTCTGAAACGATATACAAATCTTGCAGCCGAACCCAGCACCGACATCAACCCTTTAAGGCTAAGTGCCGCACCGTCTGCTATCTCAGCCAGCGTGCCGTCCTTTTGTGCCTTCTGCACCAGCTTTAAAAGATCATCGACGCCGCCGAACAGCCGCTCAAAGCTGTCCACAAGCTCTGCGCCTATTATGGTCTTCATGCCGTTCAGCTTCTGCTTTGAGATATCCACCTTGTCGTTAAAAGCGTTGAGCTTATCCAGCGTAGCCTGATCAAACACCAGCCCCAGCGCCTGCGCCTGATCCCCCAGGTCTTCAAGCGCGTCAGAGCCTGCCAGTATGAGGGGATTGAGTTCCTGGGCTGACCTGCCGAAAATGTTCATGGCATAAGCGTCACGCTCTGTCTCGTTGGATATCCTGCCCAGGGCATCTATCACCTCATAGAATACCTCTTTGTTGTTTCTCAGGTTCCCTGCGCTGTCCTTAAACTGTATGCCCAGCGTCTTAAAGGCTTCGTATGCATTGCCTGTTTCGTCCTTCGCCGACTGCATATTCATGGTCAGCTTTTTGAGCGACCCTGTCAGCGTCTCCTGAGATACATCTATCAGACTGCTGGCATACTGAAACCTCTGCAGCTCCTCGGTGGATATACCTGTTACCTTTGAAAGAGTGTTGATATTGTCCGCTGCAATGCCTGCCGACATTGTAAGCCCGCCCAGAGCTGTCACAATGGCAGTTATGGTGGCGGCGGCAGTTTTAAGCCCTCCCGCCAGCTCATTTATCGACCTGCTGAGATCTTCGCCTATCGCCTTTACTGTATCGGCAGCTTCGTTTTTCAGCTTTTTAAGCTCTGCCTCGGTCTTGCCTATCTCTTTCTGAAAGTCCTCCCACAGGCTTTTGTCAATATTGCCTGCCTTAAACTGCTCCTCTACTTCCTTTTCGGCTTTTTTGAGCAGCTTCAGCTTGTCTTGGGTAGTCTCGATCTTTTTTGAAAGAAGATCAAATTTCTGTTCAAGCAGTCTGGTGTTTGTGGGGTCGAGCTTCAGCCCTTTGTTCACCTGGTTCATCTGCTTGTCGATCTTTTTCAGATCGTCATTTATCTCTTTTACAGCTTCATTGAATTTTGAAGTTTTGCCGTTAAACTCAATATCAACGGTTATTCCTCTGTATGTAGCCACATTTTCACCTGCCTTTAAAAGCTGTCATAGGCTGCCTGATCTGCTACTATACAGCCGTCTGTACTAATGTCCTTGCCTGAGATCTTCATAAATTCATCTATCGTATCAAGTACCATGTGCATTGGCAGCTCATCGAGCTCTGACAGGGTAAAGCCACAGGCTGATGCACAGGCGAGGAACCTTTCGGCGGTGAACCTCTCCCGACCTTTTTTATGCTCCCTTATGCTGCCGACAGACTCAGCAAACATATCCTGAGATATTATGAGCGCCGCCTGCAGCTCGACACTGCCAATGCTGCATATCCAGTCATCAAAGGGCATAACATTTTCATCTGCCGTTCTTGCCATTGCCCACAAAAGCCGACCTGCGGCAGCTGCCGCCTTATCCTCATTTTTCAGCTTGTCGGCAAGCTCCTTATCCTCGTTATAGTCTGTGCCGAACTGGCTTTTGTATCTTATGAGCACCCCTGCGCTCGCTCTTATCCTTACAGGTCTGCCCCCTGCCATTATGTATCGCTCCACTGCACCACGTCCTTATCCTTCAAGACCGAACCATCTCTCAAACAGCTCGCTGTTATCCTCTTTTCTTATCTGCCTTTTATAGTAACCCGTATTTCGTATATCACGGTTTATCACCAGCTCCAGCCTTCTTGTGTCCACACTCAGCCTGTTGGTCATGGTGCTTGCATCAAAGTCGGGCTTTGTGCATACCACATCGTAAAGCTGGTGCCTTGTGGCTGTGCCCTCGTTTCGCTCCTCGTAAAAAAGCGAAAAATGCACAGGCTTGTATATGCCTGCATACAGCACGCCGCTTTCATCTCTTGTATAGCCAAGTATGTTTATGAGAAAATGCTCGGGCAGGCTTATTATCTCAATAGATGCCTTTTCATTTAAGTCATATACCTCGCTGTATACAGCGAAGCTGCCGTCAAGCAGCCTTACCTGTATGCTGCGCTCATTCATCTGCGGCTTGAAGCCTATCTTAACAGCTCCTGCAAGAGGCAGCAGTGCGCCGCCTCTCACAGAATAGTGAAATTCCGAAAAGCCTATCGAATAGTCGTTCATAAGCTGTCACTCTCAGTTTTCGGGCTCTTCTTCGGTGTTGTTCTCCTCATTATTCTCCTGCGGAGTTACGCCTCCTCTTGCCGTAACAGGGTTAGGGGGAGTATCAAGGAGCGTATCATAAAAGCTGTCCCCGGGGAGCTGCTTTATCTTGATATCTCCTGTGTCAAGTCTGGGGCTGACCTCGATATTAAGCGTGTCGCTGTCTACATTGAGAGAGTCGGTCTCGGTGTTGTGGATAATGCCGGGGCGCTGGGTCAGTGCGCAGTGGTAGAGAAAAACTCTGCCTGCGTTAACATCGCCGTTAAACTCAAATGCCAGTCCGAAGTCTGCCATCTTAGCGTCCGCATTCTCAACTCCGTTCACATCTCCCAGTATCTGCTCCTCAAACTCCGCAGGCAGCAGCACAACATTAACGCTACCGTTGTAGCCGTGGTTAGCCTTTATGACCTTATATTTCTTATTGTCTGCCCACACTATCTGCGATGCAAAGTCGTTAGGCAGATTGACCGCTATAGCACCCGGTATGGCAAAGGGAGTGCCGTAGGTGTAGCCTGTGCCGTCTGTTTTTGCGGTGTCGATCGCTGTGATCGGGTGACATTTCACCTTACAAATGCCGTATTTTACAAGATTGTTATCCATATATCTCATTCCTTTCTAAATGTTATAAACTGTCATATAACGCTTTGAGTCATCAAGCCATCTGGGACCTGATTTTCTGTAAAAAATTCCTGCGTCCTCCAGCAGTGCTTCAAGTCTTTCCTCTGAGGTGAGATCATTTTTCAAGGTATAAAGCTCTATGGAATAGCCTGCCTTTTTGAAGTATGCCTTGTTATCGGCAGGCAGGATATCGGTATCATCGCTCAGATAAGCTATAAAGGGCGGCACAGGCACATCGTCACGTCCGCTCCATTCGTTATACACTGTAGGGAACTGCGTGCTCAGCAGCTCATAAAGTTCTTTTTGGGTCATAGCTTGCCATGCCTCCTAAGTACCTTATCAATGGCGATATCCACCTCTCTTGCAGCCTCTTCCTGCACCGGTCTTATATGCTCTATACCTGCTACCTCTTGTTTTGCGTCAATCTTCCTTGGTTTATACCCCTGCGGCAGCACTACTCTGTGTCCGTTTTCAAGCAGATGAGTAAGATGGGGCTTAGACCTGCTCAGCACCGTGATACGCCTGCCGTCAATGTAGCGTGAGGTGTTTTTGTCCTCGGTCTTTTTCCATGAGTCACGGTAGTGCCTGCCCTTGCCCGAGCTGTCCGAGTCAGGCTCACGGTAGGGAGCAGTCTCTTTGAGGGTCCTGACCGACCTTGACGCTATCCTGTTGAACTCCTTATCAAGGTCGTCCATGACCTCTGTGCTGTAGGTCTGCAGCTGCTTTCTCAGATCGTCAAAATCTACTGTCAGATCATTAAATGAACCTGCCATATCTCACACCTCGCTTTGCCTTTTGACTGTTATCCTCAGCACCTCATGCCTGAGCTTGATATCCTCGATAAAGGTGATATCATAAGGCTCGCCTTTGTATATCACCCTGTAGTCCTGCTCATTCATTTCGCTGAGCGCCCTTGACCACCTGACCTTGAAGGTCATTTCTGTCTCGGTGCTCTCCTGTGCATCGGCTGTTTTCTCAGCTCCGTGTAAGCTATCTATCGCCCCGTGGACCTTTCTGAACAAGGACCAGCCCTCGATCTGATCGCCTATCTCATTGCCGTCGGCAGTCAGTTTCTCGATGATGAGCTTGTGGCGGTACTGCCCTATATTATCGGTCATATCCTGTCACCCCAGCATATTGACACTGTGCATATCAAGTATTATGCTGACAGTGCGGTTCATCTTAAAGCTCGAATTTTCACTCAGACTTCGGTTATCATAGTTATCTCTGCAAAGAATATAGAATGCCCAGCACATATCCTCGTGGTCATCTATCTCGTCAGCAGTCAGTCCTGTGTAAGCGCTCATGTAGCTCTTTACTATGCCCATTGCCTGAGTTATCGACCTGATATCCTCCTCATCGGGGTCATCGATTCGGCAGAAGGAGATTACCTCCTCTGCCGTGATCTCGCTGACCTTCATATCATGATGCCTTCATAGCCAGAGCCTTGAGCTTCTGACCGTTTTCGATCTTCGAGTCGATCTCAACATATGCATATACGCCGATGGCGTGCTGGGTAGCATACTTTTCACGCAGTATATTTATCTCCCAGTCCTCGGTGATCTTTACAGCAAGTCCTGAGAGATCTCCGTAGATAACAGCTCTGCTGCCTGCCTTCATATCGGGCATATTATCCGAGATATATACATCTTTGCCAAGCAGAGTATATCCCCAGCGTGAATTGACATCTCTGTTGAGCAGATAGTTGCCCATGCCGTCTTTGAGCTTTCTTATGGCTGTCCTAGTTTTCTTGGACATTATCCATACAGCGCCGCTCTGATAAACATCGGGCACTTCCTCCTGCAGATCTATAAGCTCATCGGCAGTTATCTTGTCCGCTGCGGCAGCAGTAACAGATGCTTCAAGGGTCGAAAGCCCCTCGATCTTATCCTCTGTGCCGTTGAGAAGCTCGTTTTCTATCCACCTGGCAATGTTCTCAGCCATCTTGTTTATAACAAAGCTTACCAGGTCAAAGCTTGAATTATTCAGCAGCGACTTTGATATCAGCGTAAGCACACCTGCAAGGAAGCCGCCCAGCTCGATATTTTTAAGCTTGCCCACCTTGCTTTCAAGCTCCACGAACTCGCTTGCATAGTCCATGGTGATGTCGCTTTCGCTGTCGTCGTAGTAGGGTATTGTCAGCTTGCCGCCCACGTTATATCTGGTCGCCAGCTGATATATGGGGCATATCTCATGCACCTTGTCGATGATCTTTGCAGCTATGGTGGCAGGTATAACTGCACCGTTCTCCCCCACGGTAAGGTTGATATCATCGGCTCTTTCCTCGGCAAGGGTGCCCCTGATGAAGCTGTCAAATGCTCTGCGCTCCAGCTTTTCGGGAGTATCTCCCTTTTCGGCAGTATCGGACTCACGCAGCGATGTCTGCTCAAGGCTTCTAAGCTCCATGGCAGCGTTTATGGTCTTTTCGAGCTCATCTGCCTCGGCTTTCTTCTTCTCAAACTCAGCCAGCTCCTCATTGGTGAAGCTTCTGGTCTCTTCGTTGGCAGCATCTACGATCTTTTTCATTTCATCCAGAAGTGCCTGTCTCTTTTCGATAAGTGCTTTAAGGTTCATAAAAAACTATTCCTTTCCTGTTTAATATTTCAAGCTCTCTATTTCTAAGCTCGATAACTGTTTCGTTTCGGGGTATAAGGTCCTTTATGTCCGAGGGGTCGTCAAAGGCTCTGAGCTCACACTGCTCACCGTCCCTCACCTCTACAGAGGTAGCAGGGTATGCAGGTCTTTTGGTGAGTATGGAGACCTCCAGAAGATCCATATCGGTGATACTCCTCAGACATATTTTATCCTGCGTCTCCCAGCTGTCCTTTGGATTTACAAAGGCAAAGCTCCACCCCGTGAGCCTGCCCTCTCTGGCGGCTGTCACCACCTCGGGGTCGGTTATCTCAGCTGAGGCATACAGCCCGATGTTGTCCTCTCTGAGCTCCAGATTGTCCCCTGTGCCGCCTAAGTCACGCTCATGATTGAATTTCAGCTTCACATCGGGCTGCCTTTTAAGCGACCTTGCAAATGCCCCAGACTTTATGACCTCCACAAAGTCATCGGGAGCATTTTTGCAGTGCGCCCTTGAAAGCACAGCCGAACGTCTCTCCACGGCATTCACATACCCCGAGATGACCGCTTCGCATTTCGAGCGTATCTCAATGTTCAATTTTCATCACCCTTTCTTTTTTAAGGCATAATAAAAGCACCTGCCGCCGACATTGCCGTCGGTCGCAAGTGCTAGTCGTCTGTAAGTCCGCTG
>CALCRR010000398.1 GCA_937894495.1 uncultured Ruminococcus sp.
TGCAGGGGTTGCCCTCGACGCAGTCAGGGCGGGGGGCGGAGCCACCCAGCTCAGGGCGCAAACTAAGGAGGTCAATATGAAAGTACAGGAGCAGATCAAAACAGGAGCTTACAGCTCAAAGGGATTTATCGGCAGGTATCAGAAGCTGGTGACGGAAACGGTGATACCTTACCAGTACAGCGTGCTTTGCGATAAGGTGGAGGGGGCTGCGAAAAGCCATGTGGTGGATAACTTTTTAAACGCCGCCAGAGCTCTCAGGGGAGAGGATATCGGGGACGGCTTTTACGGCATGGTGTTCCAGGACAGCGATGCCGCCAAGTGGATAGAGGCTGCGGCTTTCTCGCTGACTAATGCTCCCGATAAGGAGCTTGAAAAAACTGTGGACGAGCTGGTGGATATCATCGCCGACGCCCAGGACGAGGACGGCTACCTGGATACCTATTTCACCATCAAGGATAAGGATAAGCGGTGGACTAATCTGCTGGAAGCCCATGAGCTTTACTGCGACGGGCATTTTATGGAAGCCGCCTGCGCCTACTATGAAGCTACAGGCAAGAGAAAGCTGCTGGACGTTATGCTCAAAAATGTGGAGCATATCTATGACCACTTTGTCACCAAGGGGGCGAAGGGCTTCCCCGGGCACCCCGAGGTAGAGCTGGCACTTATGAAAATGTACCGTGTTACGGGGGATAAGCGCTGTAAGGAGCTGGCTGAAAGGTTTATTGATACCAGAGGTACCGACCCCGCATTTTATGCAAGAGAGCTTGAAAAGCGTGACTGGCAGGTGTGGGGCAATGACGCCTGGAATAACGAGTATCAGCAGTCGGATAAGCCTTTGAGGGAGCTTGAAAATGCTACGGGCCATGCGGTGCGTGCGGTCTACCTCTATACAGGCATGGCTGACCTCGCTGCCGAAAACGGCGATAGGGAGCTTTATGAAGCCTGCAAGCGCCTCTGGAAAAGCATTACCCAAAAGCGAATGTACGTCACAGGCGGTATAGGCTCAACAGTACACGGCGAGGCTTTCTCGGTGGACTACGACCTGCCCAATGATACCGCCTATGCCGAGACCTGCGCCTCCTGCGGACTTATGTTTTTTGCTTCACGTATGCTGGAAAATGAGGTGAGGGGGGAGTATGCCGATGTTATGGAGCTCGCCTTCTACAATACCGTGCTTGCAGGTATGCAGCTGGACGGCATGCGGTTTTTCTATGTAAATCCCCTTGAGGTTATCCCCGGTATCACGGGAGTTACCCCCACCCAGCGCCATGTTATACCCCTGCGCCCCAAGTGGTACGGCTGCGCCTGCTGCCCTCCCAACGTTGCAAGGGTGGTGGAGTCCTTCGGCAAGTATGCCTACGGCGAGAGCGAAGATACCGCCTACTGTCACCTTTTTGCCGCAGGAGAAGTCAGCTTTTCAAACGGCATAGAGCTTGAATGTGCCACCGACTACCCCTATGACATGAAGGTAACATATAAAGCCACGGGCAGCGGCAGACTTGCTGTGAGGATACCCGGCTGGAGCAGGACTACTGACCTTAAAATAAACGGCGAAAAGGCAGAGCTCAACACCCGTGAGGGCTATGCATATTTTGATATCGGCGGCAGTGTGGAGCTGGAGCTGGTGCTTGACGGCACACCGAGATTTATCTACGCTAGCCCGAAGATACCAAGGCTGACAGGCAAGGTCAGCCTGCGCAGAGGTCCGCTGGTGTATTGCTTTGAGGGAGTTGACAACGGCGGCAAAGTCACCGATTTGGCGGTGGATACCAAGGGGGAGCTGACAGTGAGCGAGTATCAGCCAAAGCTTTTAAACGGCACTGTCACCATAACCTGTAAGGCGGTGAAGCTTGACGATATTGAAGCGCCCTACACCGAACAGCCGCTAAAACCCACCCCCTTTACTGCCACCGCAGTGCCGTATTTTACATGGGGCAACAGGGGCGAGAACCAGATGAGAGTATGGAACACGGCGCTTTATAATTCATAATGCATAATTCATGATTGCTGTTAATTCAGCTTTCTCAGGAGGTCGTTTTTTATGGTCTTGCAGGTCAATATCAGGCAGATAGGTGATAAGGGCAGGGGAGTTGCGCCTGTGGCTTTTGAATACCCCTTTGCGCCGAAAACGGTGGGGGAGCTTATTGCCGAGACGGTGAAGCTCTGCGTAAGTGATTTTAACCGCCGTGTGAGCTCGGGTGAGAACAGGGTGAGACCCCTCACCAAAGAAAAGCTCACCGATATGGCGTCGGTGGGCAAGATAGCCTTCGGGCTTAGCTATAACGATAAGGAGCAGCCCTTGGAGCCTGCGGTGAAAAATGCCCTTGAAAGCTTTGAGGACGGGCTTTACCGTGTGTTTTTGAATGACAACGAGCTTGAAAGGCTTGAGGATAAGCTGGATATCAGCGAGAACGATACGCTGACTTTTATAAGACTGACAATGCTTTCGGGAAGGATGTGGTAGTGTGGCAAAGCTTAATAATGAGCAGAAGGAGCAGCGCAGGCAGATAGCTCTTGATTACAACAAAAAGAAGGAAATGCGCTATAAGGAGCAGTTTGATAAGCTGCCCGAGGGGGTAAGAAAGTTTCTGAGGGGCTATTACCGCAGCGATGAGGGCATAAACAGCAAGCTGGGGCAGAAACTGAAAAAGGGGCTTAAAAACGGCGATTACAAAAAGCCCTCGGAGTTTGTTGAAAAGGAGCTTGGCTGCATTTTCGGCAGCGTTCTGCCAATTGGCATGAAGGAGTCGCTTTTGTATGCGGTGGACAACTGTATAGACAGCGCCTATTCCTACGGCTATTCACGCAGACCCTTCAGAAGCAGGGACTATTATTTTTATGCGGAAAAGGTCCATGCTATCATCTATCAGTATGTGGTCAGCGGCGGTTTAAGGCTGCCCTTTGAGCAGATAGTATCGGGTGATATCACCGACGAGCAGAGGGCTTATTTTCAGGAGTTTACAGGTACTCTCAACGAGTATGACGCTGCTTATTCCATAGATAAAAAGCTCCCCGTGACTATGGAGTATATAAGAGAGCTTTTGCAGAGATCGGAAGAGCGTCGTGTAGGGAAAGAGTGTAGATCTCGGTG
>CALCRR010000399.1 GCA_937894495.1 uncultured Ruminococcus sp.
GGGGGTTGCCCTCGACGCAGTCAGGGCGGGGGCGGAGCCACCCAGCTCAAGGCACGAATTGCGGTTTATTGTGATAATTAACAAGGCGTTCATAAATCGAGGGCGGTTTTATGGTATACTATACATATACTTATACTTTTGAAAGGAGCAAAAGTATGAAAAGAAAACTGATACCCTTTGTGCTCAGTGCAGCGCTGGCGGTCTCTGCTTCGGGGGGGTTGCCCGTTAATGCGGCAGAGGCTGATGTCACCACGGTGAATGTGGTGAGCTTCGGCGCTAACGGCAGCGATACCAAGGACGATACCGACGCCATACAAAAGGCTCTTGATACTGCAAAGAATACCTCGGGCACAGTGCGTGTGGTAGTGCCGGCAGGCAATTACTATATAGGCACCCCTGAGGGCAAGACCAACAGGTCTCTCAGGATATATTCAAACACCACCCTTGAGCTCAACGACAAGGCGGTGCTCATAAGAGAAAAGGCTTCTCCCGAGGTATATATCATGGAGACTGACGAGCAGAAGAACATCACCATAACAGGCGGCACCTTTAACGGCAATGTCAGCGATACCACACAGGCAAGGGGGCTTATGTCACTGAGGACGGTGAGCACCGTTAATATATCTGACACCACCTTTAAAAACTACTGCGGCACCCATGCGGTGCTTATCGACGGCGGTCAGGGGCTCAACATAAGAAACTGCACATTTACCGACTTCAAGGCTTTTACAGGCGACCTTGCCAGCTATAAGTCCCAGACCAGCTCCAACTCCTACTGGTCGGCAGAGGCTCTGCATATCGACTTTATCGAGCCCACAGCTTCAAGCACAGGCAGGAATATCAAAAACGTGACAGTTGCAGACTGCACCTTTAAGGGAGTCCCCTCGGGAGTGGGCACCCACCATGTTTACGATACCCTTACGGCTGATAACATAAAGATATACAACAACTTTTTTGATAACTGCTACTATGACTGCTGCAATACCTCTAACTTCAAAAATTTTGAGTTTTACAAAAACAGGGCGGTGAATACCCCCACCCTTGTACACTGCGAGAACACCACGGGCAAGGTATATAAAAACACCCTTGATAATTCACAGTATCAGCCCGACCAGGCGCTTATCAGCAGCATTTATCAGTTCGGCACTTCAAGGCTGGAGCTTGAAACTCTCTCGGGTATGGAGCTATCAAACGCCAAGGCAGGCAGCGAGATAGACACCACCAACAGCACTAATCTTGAGGTCTATGAAAACTACATAAAGGTAGCACCATACCTATCCACCACCGCCGGCAAGATATGCGGCATACACACCTACAACCTGGCAGCTGTGAACGCCCACAACAACGTTATCACAGGCGCTCCCTACAGGGGAATATACTCGGACACGGGGCTTGCGGTGCTGTCAGACAACGTGATAAGCGGCTGCTATGACTCGGTATATGTGAGCAACTCAACAGGCTCTTATGTAAAGGGCAACATCATTCTCTCCACCGTAAACAGGGGCATTACCGTTTTCACCGCAAAGGACGTGACGGTAAGTGATAACTATGTAAACACCACAAGCTCGGGCAGAGGTATAACCTTTGAGAGCTGCACAGGCGCAAATCTCGCCCGGGGCAATGTTATCAAGGGCGCTGCCGGCTTTGGTATCTATGTGATATCCTCACAGATGGACGGCATTAAGGCAAACACCGTTTACTCCTGCACCTCCGACGCCATAACTCTCAACACATCATCTGAGGTGACGGATATCACCGAAAACACATTCTTCATTAACCAGGGGAACGACCTTTACATGACAGGCAATTCAAAGGCTGAGAATTTCAGCGGCAACACATCTGATGTGGGCTCGGTAAAGGTAAACCAGGGCTGCACCCTTACTGACCGAGAGCAGAGCGCTCTGCACAGGCATGATCTTCAGGTCACTTCAAGCAGGACCCCCTACTGCTTAGAGGCAGGCTACGACCTTTACTCCTGCGCTGAATGCCAGCTTAAAATAAAGGATAACTTCACCCTCCCCCTCGGTCACAGCTACAAGGCGACGGTGGTTGAGCCCACCGAGGAAGCCAAGGGCTACACCAGACACGTATGCACCCTCTGCAGCGACAGCTACAACGACACCTACACCCCCATGCTGATAACGGCAGTAAAGGGAGATATAAACTCCGACGGTAAGGTGGACTCAAAGGACGCACTGAAGTCTGTTGCATTTGCTAAAAAGACCGCCTTCCCCAACACCGATAAGGAGTTTTTAGCCGCTGACGTGAACGACGACGGCAAGCTGGACTCAAAGGACGCCATGAAGGTGATTGGCGCTGCAAAGAAGATAATCAAGCTCTAGTGAAAAGTGAATAATGAATAAGTAATAGTGAACAGTTAAGGTATCGCTTTGGGCGATGATCAAAAAATGTCCCATGATCGGACTCCCTTTACTGTTCACTATTTACTTTTTACTGTTCTTTTTAGCTTGGCTGCATATAGCAAAGGCACCTCTGTCATTTCTGACAAAGGTGCCTTTTTAAGCTGTTCAATTCAGACTAAGTGAGATATCACTTGTCCTCCTTCTTTCTCTTGGAAGCTATCATCATAGCTGCTGCAAGAGCTGCGACACCTGCCGCTGCAGATGCTGATGCACCTGTGCCGGGGTTGGTGGTGTCAACTGTAGAAGTGGTGGTAGTTGTGGTAGTTGTGTTGGTGTTGGTGGTCGAGGTGCTGCTGTTTGTGCTGTCGCTTGAAGAACCGTTGTCCTTGTCCTTCTTGCTGTCAGTGCTGTCCTCGTTCTTTGAAGTGGTGGCGTCGTCTGTGTTGGTCTCGTCGCCGCCCTTGTTGGAGCCGTCACCGTCTACCTTTGTACCGTCACCTGTGTTGTCCTCAAGCTCTGTTCCGTCAGGAGTGAGCTTATCAACATTGTCACTGTCCTGACCGCTGTCGCTGTCCTTATCGCCCTTGTTGTCGTCAGACTGGGTGTCATCGGGATTTTGCTTGTCAGCGCCGTCGTCAGTGGTGTTGTCGCCTGTGTTCTGTCCGTCGGGATTTTCCTCGCCGGGCTTGTCATCACCGGGGTTATCATCGCCGGGATTATCGCTTGGGTTGTCATCGCCGGGGTTGTCGTCCGAACCGGGACCCTCGCCGCCCTGACTGTCAGCATCGGTAACAGCATCACATATCGTGATAATGCCTGTCTGCTCGTCATAGGTGTAGAAGCCGTCCTCAGACTCAGTGAATGCGTCAGCTGTTGTGTCGATGACCAGCTCGCCGTTCTCGTTGATAGTAAACTCAACTACAGAGGTCACTATCTTGTACTTCTTGCCTGTTGACTCGTCCTCGAACTCGCCGCCGCTCTCTCTGAGAGTATATGTGCCCTCTGTGAGCTCGACCTCGTGAACTGCGCCGTCCTCGCCTGATGTCCAGCTGATAGTTGTGCCGTCAGCAGCGATTATTTCAAGAGTTGCACCCTTGACCTCATTCTCGCCTGTGATATCAGCCTTAGCTATCTTGACTACAGCCTTTGCAGGCTCAACAGGACCTACAGGCTTAGCAGCATCGAACATTACTATAACGTTCTGATCTTCAAGAGCCTCAGTGCCTGTGCTTGTGATGGTTATCTCACCGTTTGAGATAGTGAATGTGATGTCAGTAGCCACCTGATAATCATCGGGAGGTGTTACTTCGTGCAGGGTGTACTCGCCGTCAGGCAGGTTCTTGACCTCGGTTGCTGTAGAGCCGGATACGAACTGTAAAGTTTTACCTGTCTCCTGCAGCTCAGCTTCTCTGCCGATAGTTACGTTATCAGCAGTGAACTCAACGTCTGCGCCTGAGTTATCCTTGCCTGTCAGTGTCAGGGTAGCGCCTTTAAGCTCGCCGCCGCCGACTTTCTGCTTGCTGATCTTTACGTCTGTTGTTACAGGTACTACAGGCTTTGCAGCATCGAACATTACTATAACGTTCTGATCTTCAAGAGCCTCAGTGCCTGTGCTTGTGATGGTTATCTCACCGTTTGAGATAGTGAATGTGATGTCAGTAGCCACCTGATAATCATCGGGAGGTGTTACTTCGTGCAGGGTGTACTCGCCGTCAGGCAGGTTCTTGACCTCGGTTGCTGTAGAGCCGGATACCCATGTAAGGGTGGTGTCGGGTGTGCCGACCAGCTCAGCCTCGCTGCCAACGATAACGTCGGTTGCCAGGAACTCAACATCAGCACCTGTAGAGTCCTTACCTTTCAGTGTAAGTGTTGCGCCCTTTAGCTCATCGCTGCCGCCGACCTTCTGCTTGCTGAACTTAACATCTGTCTTAGGCAGTACAGGCTTAGCAGCGTCGAACATTACGATAGTTGCATCGCCTTCAAGCAGCTCGGTGCCTGTGCTTGTGATGGTTATCTCGCCGTTGGAGATAGTGAATGTGATATCGGTTGCCACCTGATAATCATCGGGTGGTGTTTGCTCGTGCAGAGTATATCTGCCGTCAGGGAGATCCTTTACCTCTGTTGGGGACGTACCCGATACCCATGTAAGGGTGGTGCCGGGTGTGCCGACTATCTCAGCCTCTCTGCCTGTTACAACATTGATGTCTGTAAAATCAACATCAGCGTCTGAGTTATCCTTGCCTGTCAGGGTGAGGGTAGCGCCCTTGAGCTCGCCGCCGCCTACCTTCTGCTTGCTGATCTTAACATCTGTTGTTACAGCTCTGACTGCATCGCAGATAGTTATAACGCCGTTTTTAAATACATAGTAGCCCTCAGTCTTTGTGTTGTCAAACTCTGTGGGTGTACCCTGTGTAACGGTTATCCGGGGGGTCCGGTCCTTGCTGACTGTGAATGTCAGCTCAGACTCAACGATATCATAGGGGTTGCCGTCGCCGTCCTGTATAACGGTGGAGCCCTGTGTTTCTTTAAGGGTATATGTGCCGTCGGGCAGACCAACTATCTGGACAGCCTCTTCGCCGGAGGTCCATGTAAGACCGTTTGCCAGAGCTGTTACGCCGCTGTTATTATTGGCGATAGCAGTCCAGTCATCGGCGGAAACAGAGCTGTTTGTTATAGTGATAACTGCGCCTGTGACTTCCTTATAGCCTGTTACATCGGTCTTGTTTATGATAACTGTTACATTATCATCAGCCTCAGCATCGCACACTGTTATCTTTGCAGGTGCAGCAGCTGCAGCTTCGGTAAAGAGATAATAGCCTGTCTTTGACTCAGTATCAGGTGCAGTTTTAAGACCTGCCTGAGCTGCTGCCGTTATGCTTGTGCCGTCATAGGTGAATTTCAGCTTTGAGGTCACTATCTTGTATTCCTTGCCTGTGTCCTCATCGGTGAACTTATCGCCTGTTTCTTCAAGTGTATAAGTGCCCACTGCCAGCTTTATCCTTTCGGGAGTGCCGTCTGATGTCCACTTAGCTATCACCTTGCCGTTGGCGTCAAGTATCCTGAGATCAGCGCCCTTAACCTCGGGGCTGCCTGTTATGTCAGACTTTGATACATCAAGGTCAGCCAGGTCTCTCCTGCCGCCTGTGTATACATAGTGCCACTCGTCGCCGTTGTTCTCAACATAGCCGTCTGAAATTATCCAGCCTGTTGAGGTATTAACAACATACATCTCCGAATCCTCATTGGGGTTAAGGAAGATGCCTGCTGTATTCTTGAACTTGGTCCTCTTTACAGAATTGAGGTTAAATACCACCGATCTTGTAACATACTGATCGAGGAAAACGTTCTGGTCAGAGCCGTTGCCCTGTCCGGGGCTGCTCTTGCCTTCCACAACTGTACCGTCTTCCTTGGTAACATTGATATCGTACTCGCCGATGTTGACCTCTTCATGGTTTTTGAAGTTAAAGACGATAAGCTGGTTTTCCTTTTTGTTGATAACGAGCTTGCCGCTTTCAATGGTGGTATCAGGCGAAAACTTCTTGTGGCCTTCCTGATAATCCTGATTATCCGCATCATATTCCGACTGGTTGAACTCACCCACGCCTGCTGCTATCTCGTCAAGCAGTGCATCGCCGTCGATATAGATAGTTGCGGATTCGGGATATGCCAAGGTATCAACATAGAACTTACCGCCGCTGGTATAATATCTTGCATTTGCAGGCTTTGCTGCCAGCTCTGCCGACTTTGTCTCCATGCTTGCTATCATAGGCTCGATAACATCAGTTGTCATTTTTGAGGCAGGATCCTCGATGACAAAAGCAACAAAGCTTCTTGGATCCCTAATTCTCTCGTAAGAGTCTACGTGCAAAGTCAATCCGCCGGGGCAGCATTTTTCTCCAATGAATATCTTTCCGCCTATCTCACTGTCAGAGAAGAATACCGTATCCTCATCTATGACCGACTTGCCGTTAAAATCAACAAAGTTGGGGATATAGAAATCTCCGCCGTATTCACCCGAAAGGTCGGGCTCGATAGCGACACCGCTCTGCTGATAGTAGTTAGCAGCAAAGTTTGTCTCAGCGTGCATTCTCTTGTAAAATCTGTCAGCAGTTATACCATAGTTGATACTATCGCCCAAAATATCACTAAAGGTATACTCTTCCTTGGCGTCTGCCGACTTGAAGCTTACAGTGTCATAGATGGCTGTGACGCTGGTCTCCTCATCGTAGACACGCTTCTGCTCTGAGTAGCTTACGGTAGACGAGCCTGCCAGCTCTCCGCTGCCGATGATCGTGCAGTCGTTGAGCTCATTGATATCCTTGAGCATATCGGTGCCTGTTCTGGTACCAAAATACTTTACGATCTTGACATCGAATGCCTCGTTGCCTGTAACACGGTCGTTTTCGATATTTGTTCCCTCGATCTTGCGCCAGTCGTCGGCATCGGCAGTCTGGATAACTACCTCACCGGCGTCAAGGTCAGCCTGTGTGAGCTTATAGGGATAATATGTATCCGCAGTGTTCTGGTGGTCAACAAAAACTCTCAGGAACAGGTTGTCTGCATCGGTAATAGTGGTGTTTCCGTCAGACTCCAGCTTTACCGAATAGGTCGCGTTGAACCTGGTTATGGCAAGCTTTGTGGTATCATCGCCCCAGCCTGTATAGTTGGACGAATCGCCGCCGAACTTGTAGCCCGGTATCGAGTCAACAGCCTTGCTTGTGTCGATACAGTCAGCATAGGTGCTGAGGGTGGTTGAATCGTTCAGCGTGCGGTATACACGCAGGTTGAAATCGTACTGATCGGAATTGTAGCGGAAGGTGGTGCCTGTGGTCGAACCGTCAGTGCCGAAGGGGTAGAAGTTATCAAACACCAGCCAGTCGGTAGAGGAATTCCATCTCCAGTAATCCGATTCCAGCGTTTCGGGGTGGAACTGCTGAATAGCCCAGCCCTTAACGTTTGTCCAGCCGTCACCGTCATGCTTGAACTCTGCACCCTTATCGGTGAGCATAGCCAGAGCATAATAGTTATAAGCGGGATCGTTATCCAGCGGCTCCTGACTTTCGCCGTCGTTGCCGTATACGGTTATCAGCACATTTCGCCAGGTATAGGTCTCAGCCGAAGAGCTCAGAGGCTGGATAAGGGGACTGCCGAAATTTGTTATCGCCATAGCGACAGCCGATAAAGCTCCCAGCAGTCTGTTACCAAATTTCCTTCTCATAATCACTATCCTTTCTAAAAATAGTATTAATACTTAGGGCAGCCGATTTCGGGCGACAACTACCCACAATATCACAAATACATTATATCACAAAACAGTCACTTTTTTCAAGCGTTATGTCAACATTTTAGCGTAGAATAATCTGACCGATTTTTATTCATTTTTCACAAAGAATAATTTAATTATTTTAAAATAAATACTGTGAGCTGTTTTTTGCAAACAATATTTACCAGCATTCGCAAAAAATCCCGAAGTTAAAGCCAAAAAGCCATTGCAAAAGTCGGATATTTAGGGGTAAAGATTATTAACCTGCGATGAACTGCCGATTATGCATTTTTCGCTGCTTTTTAAAGACTTTGTTAACACTAGCCGCCGCAGCTCCCGACGGCATAAAAAACACCGCCGTAAAAGCACAGCGGTGAAAGCTTGTTGAAAAAAATGATATGCGCCTTGAGTCAGGGGAAGCATAAAACTTAGCTGCTAGGCACTTTTAAAGGCAAGAGGCAAGAAATTTCCCAATCAAACAAAGTATGAAAAGAGGACTCTTGCTTCTTGCCTCTTGCTTCTAGAGGCTCAGGGTGTCAAGTATCTTGTAAAGGGTTTTGTAAAGCACCATAGCTTCCTCGGGCTCCAGCTTTATGCAGCCCGACATCTGCATAGGCACCTGCACCGCCTTGTCTTTGAGAGCCTCACCCTCTTCGGTCAGCTCCACCATAAGCACTCTTTCGTCCTTGCTGCTGCGGTGCCTGGTAACATAGCCCTTGCTTTCAAGGCTCTTCACCACGGGGGTCAGGGTGCCTGAGTCGAGGTAGAGCCTGCCGCCCAGGTCCTTGACGCTTATCTTTTTATGCTCCCACAGCACCATCATGGCGATGTACTGTGTGTAGGTCATATCCAGCTCGCTCAGAAACGGTCTGTACCGCCTTACTACCTCCTTTGAACAGGCGTAAAGAGGAAAGCACAGCTGATTTTCAAGTTTAAGGCTATCATATTTCTTATCGTTGGTATCATTCATTTTAAAGCACTTCCTGTTGTTGTATTGCTCCCCCAATTAAACCTTGCCGGAAAGGCGCAGGCAAAAATAAAAAATAT
>CALCRR010000400.1 GCA_937894495.1 uncultured Ruminococcus sp.
TGTTAATCTTGCGATCTGTTTTTGGAGCTTTTGGGGTTAAGTGATTGACAGTGAGATAATAATAAGTGTAATAGGTGCAGGTACCATATTCAAGTATGCAGACAAGCAGAAATTTCAGTTTGCGCAGATAAAGGGCATGGATAAAGCAGTCAAAGCCCTTTCTGCAGCCTTTGGTGCAGCTATCTGCGTTTTCGGCATAATGCTGATATTTGTGGGAGTGCTGGGGCTTATGGACATAATAGCCGTAAAAAACCCCTCCTTTGCACAGTCGGTGCCTGCAAGGCTGGCAGGGCTCATATCCTCAATGCTGGGCAATATCATATCGGTATTCATGGGTCTTGCCTTTGCTATCTTCGGCGGCATAGGCACCTACGGGCTTTACAAGCAAAGGGGCATGGCAGGGGAGCTTGCCATACCTGCAATATTTCTGGTAATAGGCGCATTTGTAGTTATAAAATCCCTCAGGCAGATAATAATGGTGTGCCGGTCGTTTTTCAGAGTTGAAAACAGGGTCGAGAGGGTATATGAGCAGGACGATGATGAAATTCATAATTCATAATGCATAATTCATAATTATTGGTGTGTGATTTTCGGCTGAAATGGGGAATTACAGCAATTGATAAACCTGATGTCAGGGGATACTTATTTTTTGATCTTTGGCATTTGTAAGGAGAATGAAACATGAAAAATAAAAAGCTGATAGCAGCAGGCTGTGCTTGTGCTATGTTGTTAAGTGTTTTTTCGGGCTGTGCTGAAAAGGATAAGGGCAAGGACTCGAAGAAAAAGAGCGAGAGCGGCGGTGATACGACTGTGAGTGAGACTAATGAGTATTATAACGCTCAGCCTGTTGATACCGGCTGGGAATGGTCTAATGTTGAGATAGTGGGGGGCGGCTTTGTGCCCAACATCATCTATAATCCCACCGAGGAGGGGCTTGTTTACTGCCGTACCGATATCGGCGGAGCTTACAAGCTCAATACCGAGACCAACCGCTGGGAGTGCATGACGGATTTTATCGGCGGCGATGACTGGAACTACATGGGTATTGAAAGCATAGCCACCGACCCTGTTGAGCCAAACAGAGTTTATCTGGCAGCAGGCACCTATACATCTTCAAAGGGCGCTATGTTCTATTCGGAGGATTACGGTGAGAACTGGGGCATTTGTGAGCTTGACTTCGGTCTTGGCGGCAACGAGGTGGGCAGAGGTACAGGCGAGCGTTTGCAGGTAGACCCCAACGATAATTCGATACTGTATTTCGGTTCGAGAGCCGACGGTCTGTGGAAGTCAACAGACTACGGCAGGAGCTGGAACGAGGTGGAGAGCTTTCCCACCAAGGGCGGCTACAGCGAGGACGGCTTTTCTCAGGGTCTGACCTTTGTGGCGTTTGATAAATCCAGCGGCGAGAGCGGTAAGCCTACCCAGACTATTTTTGTGGGAGCTGCAAAGCCTTCGGGCAACTACCTCTACCGCTCCGACGACGGCGGCGAGAGCTGGAACGAGATCGAAAACCCAGACGCCATAACCGCCGAGGGTAAAAAGGATAAGCTGAGACCTGCACAGGGCGAGGTATCCTCAGACGGCTACCTCTACACCACCTGGTCACACAAGCTGGGACCCAACGGCGCTATGGACGGCGCAGTGCAGAAGCTGAACATCGCCACCAACCAGTGGGAGGAGATAACCCCCGAGACGGTGTACACCTGCGGCTACAACGGCATTTCGGTAAATCCCAACGACCCCAATATGATAGTTACCACCACCCTTGACCTGTGGGCTGTGGTGGATAACGTGTTCGTAAGCTTTGACGGCGGCAAGACCTGGGGCTCTATCTGGGCGAATGACGAAAACGGCAAGCCTAAGAACAATTACAACCTTGATATAAGCGGCGCACCCTGGCTCGACTGGCAGGGGCAGGCTAAGCCCGGCTGGTGGATGACGGGAGTTGCTATAAATCCCTTTAATGCCGATGAAATAATGTACGGCACAGGCGCAACTATCTTCGGTACCACCAACCTCACAAAGGTGTTTGAAGAGCCTGTCAATATTGAGGTAAGAGCTATGGGCGTTGAGGAAACGGCTATCTTCGATTTTGTATCTCCCAACGCCAACGACGAGAACGCACCCGACCTTTATTCGATAATGGGTGATATCTACGGCTTCAAGCATCAGGACGCAAATGTTGTGCCAAATGAGCATTTCGGTGATTTCAAGTCCACCGATATCGACTGTGCGGCTCTTGATTACAATATAGTTGTAAGAGCTACCGACGAGGGGGACGGCACCATTTACTACTCCACCGACGCGGCAGATACCTGGACAAAGGTGGAGACTCTGCCCGAGGGCGTAAAGAGAGCGGCAGGGGGCAGCGTAAAGCTCTCGGCTGACGGCAAGAGCATTTTCTACTCGGCAGGAGTGGCTGGCGCAGGCACATTTGTAAGCGACGATTTCGGCAAGACCTGGGAAGCAAGCGAGGGCGTACCCTCGGGCTGTATGATAGAGACCGACAAGGTGAACCCCGAAAGGTTCTATGCCGCCTATGACGGCACTATCTACACAAGCTCCGACAGGGGCAGGACCTTCTCACCGCTGACGACTCTGCTGGTATCCAGCTTCTCATGGCAGGCTTGCCCCGATACCGAGGGGGATATCTGGCTGGCAGTGGCAAGCGGCGTATACCTGCTTGATGCCGACACAGGGGAGCTGACAAACACAGGCGACAGCATAAGCGACTGCAAGGCGCTGGGTCTTGGCAAGGCTGAGACCGAGGGCGGCTACATGACCCTTTATATGCTGGGCGAAGCTAACGGCGAGGGTCAGGGCGTGTATATGTCCACCGACAAGGGCGCTACCTGGAAGCGCATAAACGACGACACCCAGAAATGGGGCAACGTCAACAGCGTGATATCAGGCGATCCCAAAATATTCGGCAGAGTATACATCTCCACCAACGGCAGAGGAATAATTAAAGGAGACAAATCTAATTCATAATTGTCCTCACCGGACGGGGTGTTTCCCCCACCTGTGCCTCTAGAAGCAAGAAGCAAG
>CALCRR010000401.1 GCA_937894495.1 uncultured Ruminococcus sp.
AAAAATGCAATGAAACCACCACGGGCGAGGTCACCTATGTATCATCGACCTACCGAAGCGGAAAAACATATGCATATGTAGCCTTCACAGCCTTTGCCAGAGACTACAAGCTAAAGACCCCCCTCAGCCTGGCATCGAAAGAGGTAGGCGATAAGGTTACTGTTCATTTTAATTCCATCGACCCCAAAATGGCATACGCTTATGAGGGTCCCGAGCCTGCAAACGAGCGCTTTCAGATGTACGGCGTGATCACGCTGGTGCTGGCGATGGTGGATGTGATATTTGGCATCTCAAAGAAGAGAAAAGGCGTACAGAACGGCGGTATGATAGGCAGAGCCGAGGCAAGAAGACAGGCGGAGCTCAACGGCACATGGGGCACGCCCGACCCCAAGGACATTCAGGCAGCAAGAGACCTTATGATGAACTACAACGGCAGCAGTCAAAGATCATCAGAGCAGGAGCTTATGGACTTGCTGAGCAGAAAAGGAAGATAAAATACACCGTTTTTCTTATCAAACAAATCAGTTGCAGCAGAATTAGGAGGACAGTCATGGAAAAAGCAAAGGTATTTTTTACAAAGGAGATAAACTCGCAGGCGCTTATAAAGATATATCACGCTCTTGGCAGAGAGCTCAAGGGCAAAGTCGCCGTCAAGATATCCACAGGCGAGCCCGGCGGTCATAACTTTCTTGACCCTAAAATGATAGAGCCGCTGGTGAGTGAGCTCGGGGGAACTATAGTTGAATGCAACACTGCCTACGGCGGACCAAGAAGCAACTCTGAGGAGCACTGGAAGGCTATTAAAGACCACGGCTTTCTCGACATTGCACCCTGCGACATAATGGACGAGGAGGGTGAGATAGAGATACCCGTCAGCGACCCTTTGCAGATATCGGTGAACTACGTGGGCTCTCACATAAAAAATTATGACTCGATGCTGATACTCTCCCACTTCAAGGGTCACATGATGGGCGGCTTCGGCGGTGCGCTCAAAAATATGTCCATAGGTGTGGCTTCGTCACACGGCAAGGCTTATATCCACGGCGCAGGCGAGGTAGAAAAGATCTGGACCCAGGATCATGAGCGTTTTCTTGAAAGCATGGCTGATGCTGACGCTGCGGTGGTAAGCTTTATGGGAGCTGAAAATCTGCTATATATCAACGTAGCCAACCGACTTTCGGTAGACTGTGACTGCGACAGCCACCCTGCCGAGCCCGAAATGGCAGACATAGGCATTTTCGCTTCCACCGACCCCGTGGCTGTGGATATAGCGTGCTACGATGCGGTGAAGAACTCCCCCGACAGCGGCAAGGCTGCGCTTATCGAAAGAATGGACTCAAGAAACGCTGTTCACACCGCTTTATCGGCACAAAAGCACGGCATTGGCACAAGCGATTATGAGATAGTTTCGTTGGACAGCTGAAACTGATATTTTAAAGGCTGCAAAAGCTCTCACGGAGGGAATATGATTAGACCGATAGTTAAGGATACGGCTGCTTTGAGCGTTAAATCTCAGCAGGCTACAAATAAGGATATTCAGGTCATACGCGATCTGCATGACACGCTGAGAGCCAACCGTGAGCGCTGCGTGGGCATGGCTGCAAACATGATAGGTGTGAGCAAACGCATAATTATTTTCTCCGCCGACGCAGGAGATATAGTGATGGTAAATCCGAAAATACAGGCAAAGCAGAAGCCCTATGAGACCGAGGAGGGCTGCCTGTCGCTTCAGGGAACAAGGCAGACCACCAGATATGAGATGATAACCGTTGAATATCTTGACGAGAGCTTTAAAAAGCGCCGAGGAAGATTTGAAGGCTTCACCGCACAGATAATACAACACGAATGCGACCACCTTGAAGGTATAATTATCTGATACGCGGCGGCGGTATAAAAGGGTTTATATAGCAGGCGCTGCACTAATGAAAAGCAAAGGCACTTTTGTTAATTTCTCAACAAAAGTGCCTAAAAAATGTCTTTAATGCGCCTGCGCCTTACTGTTCTGCCTGCTCATATATCAGGTCATACACCTTTACGCCTGCTGCCTGTCTGGTCTGCTCCAGCCTCATTCCCAGGTGGATATACCTGTCACACTTGCCCCTTGCGTCTGTATCGAGAATGCAGGGGCAGTTTTTCTTATCTGCCATTTTGAATGCAAAGGTCAGCAGCTTTCTCATGTAGCCCTGCCCCTGGTGCTTCTTTGTGACTATCAGCATTTCTACCTTGACATATGGCTGCTTCTGCTCTTTCAGGCGCTGCTCCAGAGTTTCCTCGCCGCCGTTGGCTGTCTTTAAAAATGCAAACAGCTTTCGCCAGCCGCCCATAGCCTTTTTCATACCCCGAACCATGCGCACTATGCTGAAAAACCCCGGGTGGTTGCCCTCGGTATCGGTTATCAGGATATATCCCTCACCGCCGTCGGTGCTGTAAAATGTTCCGCTTTCAATGCCTGCTGCCACCAAGGTCCTCATGTAGTCAGACATAGCCTGTTTGTCGGCAAAAAAGGGCTTTAGTCCGCCCTCGCCCTCCTCATAGGGGTAGTCCCAGAAGGACTCGCCGATAAGCTCTGCTATCTCGTCTATCTTTTCCTTGGGAAGCGATCTTATTCTTTTCATATTTATCTTTCCTTTCCTGTAGTTTTTTAATACGTTTATTGATAAGTATTTCATGCAGACTCAGCTGTGCTGTTTTCTCCTCATGCCAAAATCGCATTTTACGCCGCCTGTGCCCAGCGACTGAGTCCTCTCAAAGACGATACCGTCCAGGTCGCCGTAGGTGTACTCGTCACTTTTGCAGAAATTTGCCGTCAGCTCGGGGCAGCCAAGCTCGGCGAGAAATTTGCAGTACGGGCATTTAAGCACATCAAAGCGTGCCTCGTCTTTTGTCTTAGAGACCTCTATGCTCTCAAAACCGCCCCTTTTGCCGAAAACTTTCATAGCTACAAACATCATCAGGCTGAAGAAGTTTTTTCTCACCCCCGGCAGCTTCAGACTTCTGTTGGCAGCCTTGCCGATCTTAACGCAGTTTTCCTTTACCGATATGTCGATAAGCTCCATTGCCTTGTCAGGATAGTATTTTTTTAATGTCAGGTAGAGCGCCGCCCGCTGGCAGCACTGCTGATAATGCATTCGGGTAAGGGCGTTCAGGTCCTTATGCTTTTTCATAAAGCCGATATAAAGCTCTGACGCTTCCTCGGCTATACCTCGGAGGGTATCGGGGTCACTGCTTGAACGCAGGGCACGGAATGTCGGCTTGAAGGTTCCCTTTGGCTTGTATGGTGCTGATATCATTTTTATCACCTTTTTTGATAAAGCTGTATTTTAAGCTTTGGTTAGTTATTGCTAACTATATTTTATCACAAAAGCGCAGCAAAGTCAATAGTGCCTCTCACAGTTTTTTTGAGCGCTCAAATTGTCCATGCAGACAAGCTTGCTAAGCTCAATATATGTTAAAAGCATACTCCCCTGCTAACACCGTGGGACTGCGGTTAAAATTGGTCATTATTTCTCAAAGTTGAGCTACCGCAAACAGAGACTGTTGTTAAAATGTGAGAAACATCTCAGCTTTGTATTGACAAGCAGCTTTTTATGTGTTATCATAAACATGAGAAAAATCTCACATCTGAAAGGAGCATTATCATGAACAAACCAAAAGCAGTTATAGGTACAAACTCCTGGGGCGGCAAGGCTTACGGCAAGCTCATCAGGGGCAGCTATGTGGATAACTCTGTTATCAAAGAGGCAATGCAGACGGCGAAGGAGCTGGGGCTTGATGTCTATGACCTTGCAAGAGATTACGGCTTCGGCAAAGCACAGAAAATGATAGGCGAGTTCGGCACCGAGGATATCGTTATATCGGCTAAATACACCCCTTTCAAGCGCTATAAAAAGGGCTGTGTGCGCAGCTCGCTTGAAAAAGACCTTGCAGATTTCAGACGTGACTATGTGGATATCTACTGGCTGCACCTGCCGATAGATGTTAAGGAGCATTTGCAGGAGATAATAGAGCTTTATAACGAGGGCAGAATACGTCACATAGGCGTGTCTAATTTCGACCTTGATGAGTGTAAGCTTTCAAAGGAGATACTAAGCAGTGCAGGTATCCCCTTGTTTGGCGTACAGAACCACTACAGCATTATCTCCCGTGAGTGGGAGATAAACGGTCTGCTTGACTGGTGCAGAGATAACGGTGTGCAGTTCTGGGCGTGGGCTGTGCTGGAGGAGGGTATGCTGACTGACCCGAGGATAAAGACAAAATTTTCGCCAATGAAGCTGATGATGTACAGCCAGAAATATAAAATGCGTGAGCTTTACAAGGTGATGATAGCAGTTGGCAAGCGGCACGGAATTTCTGTACCGCAGGTGGCTGAGGCTTTTTGTGCTAGCAAGGGAGTTGTGCCGATATGCGGCTGCCGCAAGCCCAAACAGGTGATGGAGCTTTCACAGGCGGCAGACATACAGCTCTCACCCGGCGAGATAAAAGCCCTTGAAAAAGCTGCCGACAGGTCTCAGGCAAAGGTGCTGGGGGCTGATATTTTCAGGTTTTACGTGCCTAAAAAAGGTGATCGGCATGGAGAAAACAGTTAAGCCGATACAGAAGCGTTCGCAGGAGACAAAGCAGAAGCTCATGCAGGCGGCGTTTGCCATGTATGTCAAAAAGGGCTACCACAGCACCACCGTTGACGATATTGCAGCCGAGGCTGAGCTTTCCACGGGGATAGCATACCGCTATTTTAAAAACAAAAAGGATATTCTGCTTTCATCGCTGAGCTACGCCTTTGAGAATATAAAGGAGCTTGCCGACATTGAGGGCGCTGATGAAAATACACCAATGGCTGAGTATCTGGAGCTTGTGCTTTGCAGGTTTGAAGCTCTGCATGAAAAGTACAGGGATATCCACGAGGAGCTGGAGGGACTTCGGCACACCGATGATGACGTCAGGGCGCTGTATCAGAGGATAGAGTCGGCAGAGCTCGGGCGGCTGGCAGAGAGCTTATCTAAAAAGCTCCACCAATGTGATGATCTGCATGAGCGGGTGTATCTTGCAGTGGGGGTAATGGAGCAGTATTGCCACTTGAAGATAAACGGCGCCGACCGCCTTGACCTTGAAAAGCTGAGGAAGATCACAGCGAATACCGCTGCGGCACTTTTTGAGTGAGTTTTGCAGCAAAAAAGTCATGTCAGCATTGAGCATGGCTTTTTTATTTTAGCTAAATGCTTGACAAGTTAGAAAAAATGTGTTATCATAATCTATAACAGTGTTATAGAACACTGTTATGGAAGAAGGTGCTGGTATGGCGAATGATGAAGCTCTGACCCGAGAAAAAATACTTGCTGCGGCAAGGGCTGAGTTTTTAGATAAGGGCTTTCGTGACGCCTCGCTGCGGTCTATCGTAAAGGCGGCAGGAGTCAGCACAGGCTCGTTCTACTGGCACTATGAGAATAAGGAGCAGCTTTTTGAAGCTGTCGTCGGCGAGCATTATCGGCATATCATGGATATGTATGACCGCTGCATTGAAGCTTTCTGGAAGCTTTCAAAGGAGGAGCAGTCAAAGCAAATGGGCGATATCAGCGGCAGGTGTATGCTAAAAATGTATAACTATATGCACCGCTGCAAGACCGAGTTTAAAATACTGCTGACAGGTGCGGACGGCACCGGATTTGACAATATGCTGCATGAGCTGACTGAGCGTGAGATAGCCTCTACCCACCGTTTTCAGGAGCATATGCAGGAGCTGGGAATGCCCCGGCGTGAGATGTCCCCCGAGCTTGAGCATATCATCACAAGCGGAATGTTTGCAGGGTTGTTTGAGCTTATCACCCACGATATCCCCGTGAGAAAAGCCAGAAAATGCGTGCAGGAGCTGCATGATTTTTACACGGCAGGCTTTGCATATTCCCTGGGCATTACACTGCCCGATACAACGAAATAAGTTTCAGCCGAGCTTATCGGCTTTTACTTAGATATAAAGTTAGCCGTAGCTAACTAGAAAGGAAGTATTTTATGGAAAAAGAAAAACAGCCCTCGGCTTTTTCAAGGCTGATGGGCTACGCAGGCAGTCACGCAAAGCTAACCTATCTGGCGCTGGCGCTGTCGGTGATCAGTGCTGTGGTGGGGCTTTTGCCCTTTGTGTGCCTTTGGCGTATCATCAAAGAGGTCATTGAGGTTTACCCCGACTTCTCACGGGCTGAGAACATCACACGCAACGGCTGGCTTGCGGTGATACTGGCAGTGGTCTCATGGCTTATCTACATCACGGGACTTATGTGCTCCCACAAAGCGGCTTTCAGGGTGGCTGGCAATATGAAAAAGACGCTGCTTTCGCACATCGCAAAATTGCCTATCGGCTTTGCTGACGAAATGGGCTCGGGCAAGGTGCGCCGCACCGTTATCGAAACTGCGGCAGCTACCGAAACTCTGCTGGCTCATAATCTGCCCGATATGGCTGC
>CALCRR010000402.1 GCA_937894495.1 uncultured Ruminococcus sp.
TTCAGACGTGTGCTCTTCCGATCTTCAGTCTATGTTCATTCCTCTATGGAAAGAAAAAGTGCCTGCATGAATCGTCTGCAAGCACTCGTTTAAGGTTTTATACCGTCAGAATCGTTGTCGGATAGTGTCAAAAAGTATTGAAAAATGCGCCGGATACTGCATCGGGTTCTAAAATGTAATCCATTCAAGACTTTTTTATTATATACCGAAACATATTTCGCATAAACGGCAGACCTCACAGCGGAAATCTGCCGTATGCGGAACTTTGACTCCACTGGGATCAAAATTGATTTCACGAAACAGACTTGTCCTGATTTGGCTTTTCCGTAGCGATCAGCGAACGGATAAATTCGCTCACCGAACGATAGCCGTTCTCCTTCGCTCGTCTGATAAATTCTTCATGCTCCTCGTTCGTCACACGAACACGGATCATGAACTCTTTATTTACCCGATCAGGGTTCTTCTTGTTTGCCATTATGTACCTACAGTAGTGAGTAGGCGGATAATCGTACATTTTATATCGGTATGCCAACATCACGGAGCATTTTGATATGCTCGTCCGTCAGCAATCCTTGTTTTGCTTTTTTCTTCTGATTATTGATCCAAACAGCTATCGGAAATTCGTCCTTACGCTTTACAGAGTAGTATGGAAGTCTGCCATGTTCTTCGACAAATGCTCTGACACGTTCAAGCTGCCTGTCCCATCTTTTATCTAAGGCATTTTTCATTCGTTGACAAACTGCGTGATATGTGCAAGGGAAACGTTGCGGTACAGGCGCAGGAAAATCCTATCTCCAAGACCGCAGGGATCAGAGCCAACAAGCCGATCAAGGATAAAACGGGACCTAAGTTCTGATATCATTTCTCCGCTAAATAATAAGCACCCCAAAGGAACTATGTCCTGCGGGGTGCTTTTCTGTTATTTTTTTCGTTTGTCACTCGGCGGCAGTTATCTTCGCTGCCGAGACTCCGTTTTCCTTGTATATCTCTATTGTATAAACGTATTCGTTTTCTCCGTCGGTGATGATGAAATCTGTCGTGCCATATTTCTGAGCGTTGATATATACCGTTCCTCTTTCGGGGTCTTCGAGCTGGACATTGACCACAGACTCGTCTTCCACAGAAATGGCAGCCTCAGATGAAAATGACGGATCATCAGGCAGTATTTCAGAAGCGGTAAAGCTGACTGAATCGCTTGTAATTATAAGCACAGCGGTCACAGCGAAGGGTATCACAAACCCGACGAGCCTTGTTTTGAGATCGGGCAAAAAAGCAATGATATAGCAAATGATCTGTAAAGTGCAGAAAATAGCCATGGCAAGCATATGCGGGAAACGCTCGATACAGTCTCTTACACTGGCATATGCGACAGCAGTAAGATATATTATCACAGGTGAAAGAATTACCAGACTGAGCCAGTTCTTCTTTTTGATGTACCAGCCGATAAACGCCATCGGGAATGTGGCGAGCGTCCAGTAGAACCAGTAGCGGTAATATCCGAATATTCCCCAACCCAGTTGGGAAAACGGCACCTGCATAAGGTATATGAGTGGCTGGCTGATAAGAAAGAACACAAAGGTCTTTTCTGCGGATTCCAGCGGCTTTTTGCAGTTTGACATGATTATCACCGCAAAGAATATCCAGGCTTCAAAGGTCTCACCCACACGAATAAACGACGTCCCTTTAAATATGGGGACAATTAAAAAAACAGCCGTAAGTACAGCACTGACGATGGAGAAGATAATCACTGACATCCAGCTCATATTCAGACCTCCGAACAGGCGGTCTGTTATATTCCCGTTTTTAGCTTGCTTTTGTTCTTTCATATTAATATCTCTTTTCCCACTATCCATAAAATATTGTTGAAGCTGTAATTGTTGCTCTTTGATGTATTTTTTGCAGCATTATTTCTTTCTCCTTAGAATTTAAAGCGTCGCTATGCGGTCGCACATCCCGGCATCACACATACTGTCTAAAAAAACAAATTTGCCCTCTGTTTACATTACAAATTATAGCATTTTTTTCTTAAACTGTCATTAACCGCATTGGTTAATTTTATAATACAGTCAAAGTCATCAATTATAGTACGTAATTAATCACTATGATATCCGCTATATCCATAACACTTTTGTGCAATTCTACAAAAATAATTCAATTAACCAAACTGGTTAATGAATATCTATCTTTCATATGTTATAATTATAATGAGGGTTCTGTTCGAAGAGCAGAATATAGTCTTTCGGCAAATATGGAGGATGTTATATGAAAATACTTATAGCAGATGACCAGATTTTGATAGTTGAAGACCTCTTAGACGAGCTGAGCACGCTTTTTCCCGAATCGATGTGTCTTGGCACGAGCAAGCCATCAGAAATAATCCCCATGTTCAGAAAGTACGCCTTCGATGTCGTTTTTATGGATATTGACCTTGCAGGTAAAAACGGAATAGAGATTGCAGGAAAAATACTTGAGATAAAACCGAGAACGAATATCATCTACATCACGGGATTTGAAAAGTTTGCCCTTGAAAGCTATAAAACGATTGCAAGTGCGTTTCTGGTAAAGCCTATAAGCACGGAAATGCTGAAAAGGGCGATGGACACTCTGCGTTTTCCCGTTTCTGATATAACTGACGAGTTGCTTCAGACACATTATTCCGGAAAAAGCATTATCGGCGCGAAGATCACAAAATACCGAGAAGAAGCCGGAATGTCTCCTCAGGAGCTTGCAGATGCGATAAATGTAGCGGTGCAGACCGTCTATCGCTGGGAAAGCGGCAAGAGGATACCTGATATTATAACTTTTATGCACATTGCAAAGGTGCTCGGCATAGATGCGGAAAAGCTGATATGCTTCTGAATACAAACAAAAAGCAGTATCAGGCAATCAAGCCGCAGCTTTATTTTAACCTGTCATCATCACAACTTAAAATGCCGTTTAACAACTACAGGAGAAGATCAATGAGCGAAAAGAAGGCTGACCGACGCACCTAAAAAACACGAAAGGCAATATGCGCTGCATTTGCCGAGCTGTTGTACGAAAAGGAACTTCATAAAATAACGGTTCAGGAAATATCCGATAAAGCCGATGTCAACCGCGTGACCTTTTACAAGCATTATCTCGATGTTTACGATCTGTACGACAAGCTCGAAGCGGACGTGCTTGTTGAACTGGGGTTGCTTATATTGCAGCTTGACGAGGTGCGCTCTGAGGAGTTCTTTTCATGCCTTATCGGGTATGTTGCCGATAACAGAAGCATATTCCGAACGATGTTCAGCCCCAACGGAACAAACCATCTGCGTGATAAATTCGGCAGGCTTATGGAGGGGCTTTTCCGCAAGCTGACAGCCGAAAAGCTGGAAAGAGGCCTTTCCGATAACAGGATAGAATATTTCAGCTGCTACCGGACACAAGGCTGCTTCGCAGTTATCGAGAAATGGGTGCTGGGGGGCTTTCCGAGCCGAAGGAGTTTATCATCAAAACGGTATCCGAGCTTGACAGCAATACCGAAAAGCTAATCTGCAATCTTTAGATTTATGAGGAGAAAATCAGAATGAAAAATACAAAAGTAATTTTGGCGATAGCCGCAGCAGCGGTGCTTATGGCAGGCTGTGGAAATACAGTGGAAAATGGCTCATCGGAGGCAGTGACTTCGACAACTGCCGTTACAGAAGCCGAAACCACAAAAGACACTTCAAAAACATCGGAGAACAGTTCAAACGTCCTTTCCATACAGGATCAAAAGGTAGTCGATTCGCCCGAATGGCTGACTAAGCTCGATGCTGTCAAGGACGCCGGGCAGATAATCGTCGTTGCGGGCGTGGGCGACACTACCGCTTACGTGAGTATGCACGAAAAGGACGAGAATGGAAACTGGAAAATGCTGCTCCAGATGCCGGGGTACATCGGGCTTGAGGGCATGGGAGATGCCGACTGCAACCATGCCATAACGCCTATCGGCACCTTCACTATCGGCAAAGCCTACGGCATTGGAGACGACCCCGGCTGCCAGATAGAATACACCAAGGTGACGGAGGACGACTACTGGTCGGGAGATATGCGCGAGGGGATGCACTTCAACGAGTTTGTCAACATAAACGACGTTCCCGGGCTCGACCCCGACGAGTGCGAGCACCTCATCGACTACACCTATGAGTATCAGTATTTCCTCGATATGGGCTACAATACGGAATGTGTTTACGAGGAGGGTTCCTGCTTCTTCTTCCACTGCATGAGCCTTGTAAAGCCCTACACCGGCGGCTGTGTTGCTGTGAACGAGGCGACCATGAAGCTGATAATGCAGAAGGTAAAGCCCGGGTGCAAGATCACAATAGATACTGCGGAGGCTCTCGGCATAGATCTGAACGAGGCGCGCACGAAAGCTAACGAGGACAACAAAAAACAATGATCGCAAAATGCTTAAAGCAACACCGCGCAACTACCGCCTGACGGCTTTGCACGTCATAAACTTGCATAAATTCCGTCATATTGCCCAAATTCTCCTTGACTTGCTTAAAAATAGCTGTAAAAATGAATAGCGGGCACGTGATACATTGTGATTTTTCAGGTTAGATTATGAGAGGATACATTATTTATGAAAAGCTTTAAAATGACAAAAACATTAGCCGCTACCTTGATTATGGCAGCTATGATGACGTCCTGCGGAACAACTGCCGGCAAAGAAAGCTCTGTGACATCTGCTGCGCAGTCTGACTCAAAGACAGCCGCAGCCAATTCGGGAGCGATAACATATGCTATGGAGGACGAGTCTGCTGCGATCAAAAATGTGCCTGCCTACGATGTTGCAGATGCAAAGACATACATTGACAGTATGCCGGAGATCAGAGAGCTGGTTGACAGCTATGAGCTGAAACCGGATGGTATCACGACATTCGGTGAAAAAGCTCCGTCAGATGATGCTTTGGAAAATCTTTACAAGGAGGTACAGAAACTGTCTGAGAAAGATCACAAGGTCTCCTTGATAATGGTCGATCTCGAAACAAAGTCGGGAGTTGCATACAATACTTTACAGCCAATGTGTACCCAGAGTACGATCAAGGCGATATATGTCGGCTCTCTGCTTGACAGCGATCCCAATGCACTGAATGAGAACGGCGCCTATATGCGTGAAGCGATAGAGTTTTCGGCAAATGATCCTTACCATAATCTTCGTGAGATTTATGGTACCGAGCCGTTGGTCAAATGGTGCAAGGAAGTCGGTGTGGATGAAGGATTTACGGAACAGCTCTATCCACGCACATATACTGTCAAGGAAATGTTCAAGATGTGGACGAAGCTCTACTGCTTCCTCAACAGTGATGATGTACCCGGAAATTTCGGTGCATACTATGCGGATTCGAGCTGTTCGGCTGCTAAAAAACAGCTTGGCGGCAGATTCCCCGTACAGACAAAGGCAGGCTGGGAACATGGGCTTGACGAGGGGCTGAATTATGATCCCGATGCAAAGATCCCCGATGAATATATTGACGGCGATTCAACAAACGATGAATGTGCTATCAATGATACAGGTATTGTTTACAGCGACCACGGTCCTTACATATTCGTAATTTATACAGATCACCCGTTCGGTGTATTCAAGGACTATGCTACAGAAAATCCGCTGTACGACCTTACTGAAAGACTGTATGAGGTACAGTGCAGTCTTTCGTGAGCATATCTTTAAACACAGAACAGGCAGCTTTGCTGCATCAACGATCAATAAGGAGTGATTGATAATGTCAAACAAAAAGAACCGATTGGCGGCACTTCTGCTGGCAGGAGCAATGCTGCTATCGGGGTGTGCATCATCAAAGGGCGACGACCGCAGCAGTTCTGCCGCTGATGATAGTTCAACCAGCACCGAAAGCGTAAGCAAGGTCAGCACATCTGCCGATGATCCTTCGGGTTTTGTGCTCCTCTCTGAGGCTGTGCCGGATGCAATACTGGAGATACGCTATTATTCCACCTACAATTTTGTGGGAGACCGCATTGACGGTTACGAAGAACCGTTGGCATTTCTCACGATCGAAGCCGCTGGTGCCTTGAAAGAGGTCAGTGATGATCTGAAAGAGCAGGGCTACCGGCTGAAAATATTCGATGCCTACCGTCCGCAAATGGCTGTTACGAATTTCATGGAGTGGGCAAAGGACGTTGACGACACCCGAATGAAAGAATACTTTTACCCCGAGCTTGACAAATCAGTATTGTTCGACCAAGGCTATATTGCAGAGAAATCAGGTCACAGCAGGGGCAGTACGGTCGATCTTACACTGTTTGATATGAGGACGGAAAAAGAGGTCGATATGGGCGGTACATTCGATTATTTCGGCGAGCTTTCTCACCCCGATTACAAGGAGATAACCGATGAGCAGTATGCGAACCGCATGATACTTAGAGATGCAATGCTTGCCCACGGCTTCAAGCCCCTCGAAGAGGAATGGTGGCATTTCACCCTTGAAAATGAGCCTTACCCCGATACCTACTTTACTTTCCCGATAAACAGCGAGGTGCTTGGAGCAGGTGCGGGTCAGACGGCTGCCAAGGATGAGAACAGCGCACCCGAGATAACAATGACAAGCGGATCAAGGCTGGAATACTGGAGCGAGGATTCTGATACGGCACAGTCTATCATTGATTACGTTGCAGCCGTCGCTGATGAAAGCTCCGACAGCTTTGTTCCCGAAGATGAGAGGATAGCGGTATTTGATGTTGACGGCACGCTTCTCAGCGAGCTTTCGCCGACATATTTCGACCAGTGCCTTATGCTGCACCGCATCCTGCATGATGACGAGCATGAGGCACTGCCGGAAAATAAGGCATATGCAGAAGAACTTGAAGCTGCGTTACTCGCAGGCAAGCCCGAGCCTGACAGCGACAAGTCTTCGGGGCAGATACTCGCAGAGGAGTTCAAGGGGCTTACCGAAGATGAGTATCGTGAATACATCCGAGATTTCATGAAAGAGCCTGCATATGGCTTTGAGGGAATGACATATGGCGAGAGCTTCTACAAACCGATGGTTTCGGTGGTGGAATATCTCTCGGACAACGGCTTTAAGGTATTCATTTGCAGCGGCGCGGAGCGTACTCTTCTGCGTGAACTGACAAAGGATACGCTCGGCGAATGGGTGCCACCGTATCAGATAATTGGCACAACATTTTCGCTTGCCGCCGAAGATCAGGGTGATACAGAGGGACGAAAGTATAATATGTCGGCTGATGAAAAGATCATTTTTGAAGGGAATATGACTTTCAAAAACCAGAAGATGAACAAGGTCGTAAGCATAATAGATGAGATAGGAACAAAGCCCATTTTGTCTTTCGGCAACAGTTCGGGCGATATATCTATGGCGCAGTACACTGTTCAGAACGGCGGCAGGGCGTATATGCTTCTCTGTGATGATACACAGCGTGATTACGGTGACATTGAGACCGCCAAAGAGTTTGAAGCCGAATGCTCAGAGCTTGGATTTGAGACAGTATCCATGAAGAATGACTTTGCAACGATCTACGGCGAGAATGTCAGCAAGTCTTCCAAAGCTACTGATGACGGCAAGGCAGCATGACAATGAAGGGAAATGTTATCATGAAAAGAATTATAGCACTTACATTAGCCATGCTCTGTATTGGACTGACAGCCTGCGGCACAGGGGCAAAGGGTGAAGAACAAAACAAGAACGACACTGAAAATACCGCAGAGCATACAGATGACGGATATAAGGGCATAGATGTTCCCTCCCCCGAATGGGTAGGCAAGCTCGATGCGGTGAGTAGCGCCGAGCAGGTGTTTGTAGTGGCGGCTTTTAGTGAAGATGCCACAGATGCATGGGTATCTCTTCACGAGAAGCAGGAGGACGGAACATGGCACATGGTCATGACCACGCCCGCCTTTATCGGAAAGAACGGACTGGGGAAAACCAAAGAGGGCGACGCCAAGACACCCACGGGAGTTTTTCATTTCAACCGTGCTTTTGGTATAGCCGATGACCCTGGCAGCAAGATACCCTATGTCAAGGCTGACGACAACACCTACTGGTCAGGCGACCCCCGTGAGGGATTTCGTTACAACGAATTGGTAAATACAAATGAGTTGCCCGATCTTGATACCAATGAATGTGAGCATATCAAAGATTATGTTTATCACTATCAGTATTGCCTGAACATCAGCTATAATGAAGAAGGCACTCCAGGACTTGGCTCTGCGATATTTCTGCACTGCTTCGGTCCTGCAAAGCCGTTTTCGGGCGGCTGTGTCGCTATCCCTGAAGATCAGATGAAATATACGATGCAAAATGTTGACGAAAATACTGTCATTGTCATAGACACCTATGAGAACCTGTCAGGCACAGATGAATGGCCTGACAGCACATGGCCTCAGGTTAGATGAACAAATCCTTTAGAATAAACAAAAACCGTCCACAAAGACCTGATTTTGTGAACGGTTTTGTTATTATCTTAACAGCTTTCAGCAGTTATTCATCGAAGCTTATCAGTTTTTCAACATTGACCCCAAGCACCTTTGAAATATGCATAAAGGTAATGATGTCGGGGATCCTTTTGCCACGCTCCCAGCGATACACCGTCTGCACTGTTACGTTCAGCTCATCAAGAAAATCCTCAACGATCATCGACGATCATCTGCGATAAGTGCTTTCATTCCTCTTCCTCCCTGAGTATCGGCAGTATAACATCAACGACTCCGCCCTCTCCGTTAAAGTCTGTTTTAAGCTCTCCGCCGCAATGCAGCTTCAGCCTTTTTGCTGTGTTTTCAAGTCCGATACCGTTATGATATGGTGTATACTCGTCCTCACAGCTTTCCATGCCGCCGCTGTCCGTTACCCTTATTACCACTCTGTTGTTTTCTTCAAACGTTATTATTCTAATAGTTCCGCCAAGTCTGCCAATACCGTGACTTACAGCATTTTCTACAATAGGCTCAAGCGAGAGCGGCGGCAGCTTGAAATCGGTAACGGCAAGTTCGTATATTATCTCAATACTGCTGCGGTAGCTTTGCTGCACCATAGAGAGATAGAGTTTTACGTTTTCAAGCTCTTCGGTAAATGATATCAAATCATCGCTTTGTATAGCCCCGATATGCAGTCTGAGATACTTTGAAAAATCATCAATGCTTTTAACAGCCTGTTTACTGTCACGCTTTGCAAGAAGTCTTATCGTTGCAAGAGTATTGTAGATAAAATGGGGCTGCATCTGATTTTTCAGTACAGCAAGCTCGCTCTGTGCGATCTCAAGCTCCTTTTCGGCTATCTCCTGTCGCATATTTCGCTGATATATCGTGGAGAGATAGATGTAATATACCAGCACGCTCATTGCAGTTATGGTTGTAACGTATCCTGTAAGTGCTGAGGTATATTCGAGAACTGCCGTTATTACCGAAACGGCAAATATAGCCAGCACGATCAGGCTTGAAGTACGGTTCCTGCTTCGGAAGTGCTGAACGGACAGCAACAGAAGTATAAAAACGTAACAAAGCTGAGCAAAGTAAATAGTAAGAGTAAAAGGAAAAATGGGAATCCATTCGTTGGCAGGGTCGATGTAAAAAGCTATTGGTTTTCCGAACATGGTCGGCAGATATATGCAGGCGTTTATCACTGCCGGTATTGCAAGAGGAAGGCGATATTTCCTGTCGGGGCATATCACATAAAGTTCCAGCATTATTATGATCGGACGCAGTACATACTTGATCGTCGTTACGACCGTTCTCAGCCTTACTATGAGCTCAAGATCGGAAATATCTATATGATAAACTTTGCTTCCGTAAAGGACATCATCGGCGTAGTCAAGCACCAGCAAAGCAAAGATCATTACAGCTATCGCCTTGACCTTGCCTGCCGCAGGTATATTGACGCCCTTGTTTACATAAACGATGACGGCAAGAAAAAACAGTATTACCAGTGTCATATAATTGGAAATAAAGAAATCTATCAGCATTTGAGGTTTCCTTTCAAGTGAACTGTTGATACCATTATACCACTTACTGTCTTGATTATCAAGTGACGGCACGAGCCGGTTTAGTGTATTTGTTCCGACGCTATGATAACTTATTATGCACCTTACTGTTATTGAACCTTATTTATCATTTTTATCGAGCCGATCACCATATCATATGCCATATTACAGTACAGCATATCAGTGCTGCCCGAAATATATTCGACAATATATATCCGCTTTCCGCGCTTAAAAGCTGTGACCGCTCCGTTCTGAACAGTACTGCCGTCATCAGTAAGGTAGCTGAAAGCAAAGCCCTTCGCCTCCCTGCCACAGATGGTATTTGTGATACTCTTCTCTTTTTTGAAATTTTTCAGGCCCTTTGCTCCTCGCTTGTAATATCCGTCAAGAAACGAGCTTTCGGTCACAAAAATACCAGTGACAAGATTCAAAGGTTCGCTCCAGCCAACAGAGAGAACGGTATGGTTCTCATCATTCTTGGCAGCGATCCTGTTCTTTGCATTTGAAAACTGCCGCTTCATTTCCTCATCGTTCATAACATGGAAGGTCTCGGGAAAGCTTATCTCGATCTGATCGTTCAATTGCTTTTTCAATTTAGAGCCACCTCATTTTTAATTTGATGTTATTACATCGGTGCTATCATATTTATGATCGAAAATACTACGATGAAAAATATCATCCAAAACATATGCCTGCGCCACTTGCTTGCCAGCAGCCCTATAAACTCACGTATAAAGGCATTAGGCCAGAAATACCATTTTGTGCGGCAGCCGATACCCTCGGCGTTAAGTCCCTGCGCTTCCGATATCATGCCGCTGCGAAGAACGTGATATCCTGATGTCGAGAAAACTATCCTCGGCTCGGCACAGTCAGCTTTTATCTTTTCAAGTGAAAACCGCATATTCTCCTGAGTATTGGCGGACTTGTTCTCTAAGATCACTCTGCTTTCGTCAATGCCTTGGGTAAGCAGATAGTTTTTCATGCTTTCGGCTTCGGAAATGACCTCGTCACTGCCCTTGCCGCCCGAGGGTACAAATTTTATTTCACCGCCGCCCTTGTCTTGCTGCTCCTTTGCAAAAGCTATTGCACGGTCTATCCTACCCCGCAGGAGCGGCAGGGGTGTGCCGTCCTGTGCTATGGCGCAGCCCAGAATGATAACATGGGTCTTGTCGGGAGCGGGCTTTTTTCTTGCGGCGATCATACCACACAATGATGCCGAGACAAGCATCATCTCGAAATATGCAAATGCTGTATAGTAAATACAGGAAAGAGTGTTATATATCCTCATCTGCCGCTCGCTGCCGCTGAAAAATAACCGGTCAAGGAAAAACGAGAACACATATCCGCCGATTATAAGCACACTCATGATAAGTCCAAGCACATTCACGAAGCTCTTACCCTCACACTTTATGAGCGCAATATTACTCACCGTCAGCGATACTGCAAATACTGCCATAAGAGGCAGACTGTATATAGTCAGCGAGTAGCCTGCGTTTTTCAGTGCAGAATAAACAGACAGCATAGTAAAATCTGCCGTGTGTGCGGTCAGCATTGTTATCATAATGCTTGCCAAAAATAATGCTGCACCTCCGCAGAACAGTGTTGAATATGTGAACAATTCCGTCCTGCACCGAAGTATAAAAGATAACGTCAGCAGCAGGGTGATCATAAACACATATATCTGCACGATGACGGTCAGCTGACGATAGCCCGAAAAGTTGCCTGTTGACATATCATACACGATACCACCCGGCAGCACTTTAACGTATACAAAAGAAGACATCGGTTCGGGCGACTCGTTGTTGATAAAGACCCTGCCTCTGCCGTTTGCATTCACTATCATACGTCGCTCGTTACCGGGATCGTGACTGACCTGCACTATATCGTTTTCAGGTCGGAAGTCCTCTGCTCTGTTGCCCTCGGGCAGCATTATCTCCAGCTGTCCTGCGCTTATGACCGTACATACGCTCATTGCTATGATGAAAATAAGCGTCACAATAAGGCTCGTATAGCCCAGATATCTTATAAGTCTGCGATTTCTTGTTATACTCATTCTGAATTATTTCCTCTATTTTTTTAGTTATATTACAAGCTGCTGAATAGATTATACCACTTTTAAACCACAGAGTCATTAACCATTTTGGTTAATGACAAGAAAAGCTAAGTGTGATATAATAATAAGTATGAATAGATTACAAGGTCGGTTTCAAGGACGGAGCATCGCTGATAAAAGAAATATGGAATTGATCTATTAAGCGATTAGAGCCGTACAGATCGGGCAAGCCTCGGTATGAGGCTCTCTTTTGTTGTAGTTCAACCAAGAGTATATCAGTAGATGGATTTTACTAAAAGAATAGCGTCTTTATTATGAAAAAGGCTTAAAAATCGTCTTGGAATGTGTTATAATAATACTATGCGTAAATGTTAATATGCTGTTTCTGTAAGGAAAAATTGTATGAGCAGAAACAGTGTTTAGAAAGGGTGCTGCGACGGATAACATTGCTCTGCCGTTTGGCATAATATTGATTTGAAAGGATAGGCTATAATGAAAAAATATAAAATAACAAAAACAATAGCGGCTGCCTTGATCGTGACAGCTATGATGACTTCCTGCGGAACAACTGCTAACAAAGAAAGCTCTGTGACATCTGCACCGCAGTCTGACTTGGAAACTGCCGTAACCAATTCAGGAGCTATTAATATCTTCGGCATAAATATGACCTGTGCTGTGTAGGCGAATGAGTATCTGATTGATGTTACTTCCGATGCGTTTCATAAGGCGATTAGTTTCAGATATATCAGTGTTGTCGGGAGTGAGGTCAACTCTCGCCCTGACACAATCACGGATATACTCGGTCTTGTTCTTGTAACCGTACTGCTCACACTTTGCAAGAATATCCTGCATTTCTGATT
>CALCRR010000403.1 GCA_937894495.1 uncultured Ruminococcus sp.
ACAGAGAACCCGACCGCAGGGCAGAGGTCATCATAAGAAGCTCGGATATCGACATGAATATGCACGTGAACAATGCACGGTATTTTGATATAATAGACGACCTGATACCCAACAGCGCTGAGCTTAAAAGGATAAGAGCCGAGTACAAAATACCCGTTAAGCTGACGGATAAGATAACTGCGGCAGTGTTTGAGGGTGAGCAAAGCATAACGGCAGTGCTTGAAAACGAGGACGGTAAGCAATGCTTTGTTTTTGAGGGAATAAAATAAGCAAGAGCGCATTTCGCTTTGAAATGCGCTCTTTTGTTTTGAGGTAAAGTTTATAGACCGTATATCACACGCCGGGCTTATAGGTGAATGTGATGGTGATATTGTTTATCACAAAGCTGTCGTCCACATCGAGAATGCAGGCGGAGCAGTCGGTGAGGTCGCCGTCGGCTGTTCTTGCATCGTCGGGCAGCTTTGTTACCCATGCGTTGTAAAGGTTGACTCTGGTGCATTCACCGTCGTCAGATGATGTGTATTCCTTGGCTACCTGAGAAACGGGTGCGCCGTTTATCAGTATGTTGGTTATGTCGATAACATACCCCGGGAAGAGGGTCTCGCCGTTTGATATGCCCAGCGCTGAGAATACAAAGCCCTTGGCAGTGCCTGCGCCTGAAAGGTCAAGGCTTACGGTGTATTCGCCCTCGCCTGTTATCTCAACGTCCTGTGCAACTATGCCGTCAGAGCCCTGTGTTGGGTTGTAGACATCGCCTACGCTGTAGGAGATAGCCCAGTCGCTGCTCTGATACATTATCCATGCTATCGCCTTGCTGTCATCGGGGACGTATGCCTCCTCTTCGGCAGCTGCTTCCTCAGCGGCTGCAAAGGCTGCATCTATCTTATCCTGAGCTGCCTGCTTGATCTCGTCTACGCTCTTGCCTATCTCGTTCTCGTAGGCGTTCTCTTTGAAGATATTTGCGATAGTTTCATCAGGCATGGTGCAGCTTGATCTCTTGTAAAGGCTGCTGCAGTCCCACAGCATGGGGCAGTAGTCGTAAAGGTCGCAGTTTGCCAGCACGTTTGAGATAAACTTGTCAGTATCGTTCTTGACCTCGCCGTCTTTTAGAGCTACGGCATACTCGCCGATAACAACGCCTATACCCTCGTCGGTGAACTTGCTCATGCTCTTAAAAAGCCTGTTCTGCTCAGTATAATCGGTGACTGAGCCCCAGTGGTTGACGCTTTCAACGCCGCAGTAATCCCAGGGGGTGTAGTAGTGTACCGAAAGCAGCAGTTTGTCCTGGGCGGTGTCCTCGGGCATTTTAAAGCGGCTGTCACAGGTCATGGCGATATCGGTGTTGAAGCCTGCTATAAGCAGAAATCTCTCTTTATTGTTGCCCCCTGTTGAGCGCACGGTATCAACAAATTTCTGGTTTATCTCGTTGGTCTTTTCATAGCACTCGTCCTGAGACAGGCTGCCTGAGTCTGCTGCGATATCGGTATCATTCAGCCTTGAACCCAGCTCCTCATTGGCAGACTCGAAAATGAGCTTGTCGGAGTAGTTCTCAAAGCGGTCGCAGATCTGTGTCCACATGGAAACGTACATATCCATAGCCTGGGCTCTGGTGTCCTCGCTGGCAGAGCCGAACATTCCCCACCAGCCGCCGTCCCAGTGGTCGTTGATGATAACATACATATCATCGTTGAGGGCATAGTTGACTATCTCCTCAACTCTGTCGAGATATGCAGAGTTTATGGTATAATCGCCGCTCTCAAAGTCCATAGCATTCGTCCATGCAACAGGTATCCTCATAGAGTCAAAGCCCAGCGCCTTCATGCCGTCAACTATCTCCTGGGTGGTAACAGGCTGCCCCCACCTTGTCTCAAAGCTCTCGGGGTCGCTGTCGGGTGAGAGCGCACCGTGCCCATAGGCTTCCATAGTGTTGCCCAGATTTATACCGTTGCCCATGAGCCTTACCAGTTCGATGGAAGTAAGCTCGGAGTTCACGCTGCCGTCGTCGTTGGAAGCGACGCTGCTTTTGGAAACGTTCTTGCTTTTCTTATCGTCCTTTTTATCGCTCTTGCCGCAGGCGCCCAGCAGGGAGACCCCACAGACCACCGCAGCCAATGCAGCTGCTGTCATTCTTGATAGTCCTTTCATACAAACCTCCAGTAAAAAATCTGAATTTAACGAGCTTATTTCATTATAACATATTCTTCCACTTCGAGCAAGGGCTTTATGTCAAAATATGGCTTGGTCCAGCCCTCTATGCCGTGATAAGCTTTAAAATACAGTGCGTGTCTGCCGGTTACGTTTTTCAGCTTTGCGGTGTAAACACCGTCCCCTGTGCCTATCTCGAGCTCGCCCAGCTCCTCGCCGTTTTCATCATCAAGAAGCACCTTGACCTTGCACTTGACGCCCATGCCTCTTACCTTCATGGCGATAGTAAGGCTGTCGCCTGTGTAGTCCTCCCCGAAGTCGAAATACTTATAGCCGAAAATGTCGCCGTCCTTGATGTTTGTGATGACCCTTGTGAAGATATCCTTTTCGGTGATGTAGCAGCCGCCCTTTATAACGCAGGCGATCTCCGCAGGGGTTATCTTGTAGGGGTCAAGGGACTTTTCAAAGCCCAGCGAGGTCATCTCCACAGGGGGGATAGTGCCGTCGGGAAGTATCTCTATGGGCTCAACGCAGGCACGCCTTGACATTATGGTGTTGTTGGTCATTCTGTGGTAGAAAACATACCACTGACCGTTTATCTGTGCCACCGAGCCGTGGTTGTTGCCCCCGGGGTAGTCCTGTGAGTTATCTACTATATAGCCCTTGTATTCAAAGGGACCTGTGGGACTGTCGGATATGGCATAAGCCAGTCTGCTGCCCTTGCAGGGGGAGTAGATGAAATAATATCTTCCGTTTATTTTTCTTATGGAGCTGGCTTCAAAAAACCGCTGCTCCTCGGGCGCGTTGTCGGTGTCGTCGATAACGGGTCTTTTGTAGCTGCCCGGTATGACCGTGCGCATATCCGCAGGGTCAAGCTCGTTCATGTTAGACTCAGTGAAGCCGTAGTAAACATATACCCTGCCGTCATCATCAACCAGCACTCCCGCATCGTTAAAAATGCCGTCGTCCCCCACCTTTTCGTCCTCGCCGTAGAGATACTGACCAAGGCACTTAAAGGGACCCTCGGGCTTGTCCGAAACTCCCACAGCGCCTTTAGAGCCGACTATGTAGGAGTAAAGATAGTATTTGCCGTCCTTTTCGATAACATCGGGGGCATAGCATTCTCTTCTTGTCCAGTCTGGGTCGGCAGGTCTTTCGCCGCCGTCCTTGGTGCGGAAGCTGTCGCCGTGGCACTGCCAGCTGTTAAGATCGTCAATGGGCGCAGACCAGACCTTCAGCTTGAAGTCACAGAAATCCTGGCAGGCTGCCCTGTCATGAGAGCCGTAAAGATAGACTCTGTCGCCGAAAACTCTCGGCTCACCGTCGGGAATATATTCCCACAGCGGAAGAATAGGATTTGGCATGATAAAAACTCCTTTATTATAATTATTTATAAAAATTACAGCTCAGGTCAGCTGTAATTAAAATACCTGAACACACCGGATCATACAGCATTTTATGCTAGAAATACAGCTCACCGCACAGCAAAAGCAGTGAGCCTGAATAAACATGATATGACCGAACACTTTTATTTATGATCTGCCGCTAAGTCCTTTATGACCTCTCCTGCGATTATAAGCCCCATTACCGAGGGCACAAAGGCAGCAGAGCCGGGGATATCACGGCGCTCGGTACATTTTCTGGCAGTGCCCGGGGGGCAGATACAGTTGGTGCGGCAGGATATAGCCATGTCCTCAATGGGTCTTATGGGCTGCTCCTCAGAATAGACCACCTTCAGCTTTTTGATACCCCGCTTTTTGAGCTCACGCCGCATGACCCTTGCAAGGGGGCATACCTTAGTGTCATAGATATCAGCCACCTTAAAAGCGGTGGGGTCCAGCTTGTTGCCTGCCCCCATGGCGGATATCACAGGCGTACCTGCCGCATTTGCACGCTCGATTATCTCCAGCTTGCCCGTTACGGTGTCGATGGCGTCGATTATGTAGTCATACTGGGTGAAATCGAACTGGTCGGCAGTGTCGGGCATATAAAAGCATTTATAGGTGTTCACCACCGCCTTGGGGTTGATGTCCTTTATCCTCTCCGCTGCGGTATCGACCTTGTATTTTGCAATGGTGCTGCGCAGGGCGAATATCTGCCTGTTTATGTTTGTAAGGCATACCTTGTCATCGTCGATAAGGTCAAGGGTGCCTACACCGCTGCGTGCCAGGGCTTCAACAGCATAGCCGCCCACTCCGCCAATGCCGAAAACCGCCACCCTGCTGTTTTCCAGCCTTTCCATAGCTTGTTTGCCGAATAAAAGCTCGGTCCTTGAAAATTGATTAAGCATATTACCTCCAAATGAAAAAGCTCTGCCGTTACAGCGAAAAGCCCATTTCGGTGAGCATTTCTCTGTCAGAGCGTATGCTGCTGCCACCTGTGGTCAGCATATTACCCGTTACCGCAGCGTTCACACCCGAGCTGAATGCCCTTTTGCCGTCGTCTGCCATAAGCCCCCTGCCTGCTGCCAGCCTGATATCGGCTGTGGGGACAATATACCTGAACATGGCGCAGGTGCGCAGTATCTCCTCCTCGGATATGGTCTGCATATCCTCCATGGGGGTGCCCTTCATGGGCATAAGCGCATTGAGGGGTATCGACTCCACCTCCAGCTCGGCAATAGAAACCGCCATATCGACCCTGTCCTCCCAGCTCTCGCCCATGCCGATAATGCCGCCGCAGCAAATGGTCAGCCCAGCCTTTTTGGCAAGCTTTATGGTGTTTATCTTGTCATCATAGGTGTGGGTGGTGCATACCTTGGGGAAATAGCTGCGTGAGGTCTCGATATTCTCGTGGTACATGGTCACGCCGCACTCTTTGAGCTTGACAAACTGCTCCTCGGTGAGAAGCCCGTGGGAGGCGCAGAGTATGAGCTTGCTCTTCTCGCTCATGAGCTTATAGGCTTCGATCGCCTTTTCAAACTCGCTGCCCGTCAGGGTCTTGCCTGCGGTCACTATTGAGTATCGGTGAACGCCCTCCGCTTCGTTCCTCATACAGTCAGCCACAAGGTCGGCCGGCTCCATAAAGCCGTATTCACGCACTCCCGTAGAGTGGTGCGCCGACTGTGCGCAGAACTTGCAGTTTTCGCTGCACCTGCCGCTCCTGCCGTTTATTATGGTGCACAGGTCAAAGCTGCTGCCGCACAGGGCAGCCCTTATTTTATCAGCGCCTTTGCAAAGCTCATCAAGGTCACAGTCCTTAAAAAAGCCAAGCTCATCATCTCTGCCGAGCCTTCTGCCGTTTATTATCTCATCTGCAAGCTTTATCATATCCATAGGTGTTACTTCCTTTTGACGCAAAATAATTGTCACTATTATCCATTATAACGTAAATGCGCAGTAAAGTCAAGACATCAATTAAGAGATAAATGCAAAATCAATTTTTAATTTTATCAGAGGTAAGACTGCGGAGAATTTATCATAGAAGATCACTTCTCCCTCAGTCGGCGGTCATGATCTGACAAAAATGCACTAAAAAAGTACACTTTTGCTGACAGGGACACTTTTGTGACTTGTTAAAAAAATAACATACCTGCGCACTTTTAAATTTTAAAGTACATTTTATTGTACAGTTATCCCTGCGCGGCATTCCCGAAAGGATATGACATATATAAAAATAATGCGAAAAATCGGGCTTTTTTGGAGTCTCAACTAACATATGAAATAAATGTTAAACAGAAGTAATATTTTTTGTGCCGTGCTTGACAGTATCTAGTAAATGTGATACTATTTATATGATGATCTAAGTGTTGTGTTTTTGCGGTGCAGGGGCACCGTGTGTGATCGTCTAAAAACTTTGGTCGGAAAGAGATGATTGTTAATGGAAAGAAATTGGTTCGATGAGGAGTGGGAAGGCTTTAAGCCGGGCAGATGGTCAAGCACCTCTATAAACCTCAGAGACTTTATCCAGAAAAACTTCACACCCTATGACGGTGATGAGAGCTTTCTTGCTGGACCTACCGAGGCTACCCAAAAGCTGTGGGAGCAGGTGATGGAGCTCAGCCGACAGGAGAGAGAAGCAGGCGGAGTGCTGGATATGGATACCAAGATCGTGTCTACCATAACCTCCCACGCAGCAGGCTATCTAAATAAGGAGCTGGAAAAGATAGTGGGCTTCCAGACGGACAAGCCCTTTAAAAGAGCATTGCAGCCCTTCGGAGGACTGAGAATGGCTCAGGCTGCCTGCCACCAGAACGGCTATGAGGTAGACCCCGAGGTCGTGAAGATATTTACAGAATACAGAAAGACCCATAATCAGGGCGTTTTTGATGCATATACACCCGAGATGAAGCTGGCAAGGCACGCAGCTATACTGACAGGTCTGCCCGATGCTTACGGCAGAGGCAGGATAATCGGCGACTACAGAAGAGTTGCCCTTTACGGTATCGACTATCTCGTTGAGGATAAGAAGGACCAGCTGGCAAACTCGCTGGTGAGAATGACCTCAAAGAACATCAGGCTCAGAGAGGAGCTGGCTGAGCAGATAAGGGCTCTGGGTGAGCTCAAAAAGCTGGGTCAGATCTACGGCTGTGATATCTCAAAGCCTGCAAAGAACGCTCAGGAGGCTATACAGTGGCTCTACTTCGGCTATCTGGCTGCGGTGAAGGAGCAAAACGGTGCTGCTATGTCACTGGGCAGGACCTCAACATTCATTGATATCTATATCCAGAGGGATATTGAAAGGGGAGTGCTCACCGAGGAGCAGGCTCAGGAGCTGGTGGATCACTTCATCATGAAGCTGAGACTTGTCAAGTTCGCAAGAACTCCCGAGTATAATGCGCTGTTCTCCGGCGACCCTACATGGGTGACTGAGTCTATCGGCGGCGTTTCTATCGACGGCACGCCTATGGTCACAAAGACCTCTTTCAGATACCTCAACACCCTCAACAACCTGGGCCCTGCGCCTGAGCCTAATATGACAGTTCTGTGGTCAACAAAGCTGCCGCTCAACTTCAAAAAGTTCTGCGCAAGAATGTCCATACGCTCGTCAGCTATACAGTATGAGAACGACGACCTTATGAGAGTTACCCACGGCGATGACTACGCTATCGCCTGCTGCGTATCTTCCATGGTAGTGGGCAAGGAGATGCAGTTCTTCGGCGCAAGAGCTAACCTGGCTAAGTGCCTGCTTTACGCTATAAACGGCGGCGTTGATGAAAGGCTGGGCTTGCAGGTAGGTCCAAAGTACAGACCTGTTGAGGGCGATGTGCTGGATTTTGACGACGTTATGAGCAAGTATGACGATATGATGGAGTGGCTGGCAGGACTGTATGTCAACACCCTCAATGTAATACACTTTATGCACGATAAATACAGCTATGAGAGAGTTCAGATGGCGCTGCATGACAGAGATGTCAAGAGATATTTCGCTACGGGTATCGCAGGTCTGTCTGTTGTGGCTGACTCGCTGTCGGCTATAAAGTATGCAAAGGTAAAGCCTGTTCGTAAGGATATCGAGATAAAGGACAAGGCCGGAAATGTTATAGACGTTGCAAAGAACGTTGTAGTTGATTACGAGGTGGAGGGCGACTTCCCCAAGTACGGCAATAACGATGACAGGGTGGATAAGCTGGCTGTTGATATAGTAAAGCGCTTTATGAACAAGATAAGAAAGCACCACACCTACCGTGACGGCGTGCCTACCATGTCTATACTCACCATCACATCTAACGTGGTATACGGCAAGAAAACAGGCTCGACCCCTGACGGCAGAAAGATAGGCGTGCCCCTTGCACCGGGCGCAAACCCCATGCATGGCAGAGATACCCACGGTGCCGCATCTTCGCTGGCATCTGTAGCTAAGCTGCCTTTCAGACACGCTCAGGACGGTATATCAAATACCTTCTCCATAATCCCAGGTGCGCTGGGCAAGGACGATCAGGTGTTTGCAGGCGATATCGACATCGAGAGCATTGCGAGGGAGCTTAACGATGAAGCTTAATATCCCCGAGGACGAGCAAAGGGTAGATGAGCTGGTGGCTATGATAGACCAGCTCATGGCGCAGGGCGACGGTCATGTAAATATCAACGCCGAGGAGCTGCTTGAAAACGGCGGCGAGGGCGGACTTAACGTTATGACCTACCGCAGCAGCGACTGCGGCACAGGCGCCTGCTGCCAGCCTAATGAGGCTGCCCCCGATGAAGACGATCTTTAAATATGCAATAGAAAGGCGGTAATATCATGGCAAATTTTGAACCTAATGATACACAGGTGGAGAACCTTATCGGTCTGCTGGACGGCTATGCCGAAAAGGGAGGCCATCACCTTAACGTAAACGTGCTCAACAGAGATATGCTGCTGGACGCTCAGGCTCACCCCGAGAAGTACCCCCAGCTGACTATCAGAGTTTCGGGCTATGCCGTAAACTTTGTAAAGCTCTCGAAGGAGCAGCAGGACGACGTTATTTCAAGAACATTCCATGACTCACTGTAAAATAATGCTCATTAAGCGTCTGCGGCAGTATTGCCCGGGCGCTTTTTTGCCCTGAAAATGATTTTTGTGTGAAAACAGTTGCAATTGGACGAAAAACATGGTATAATAAATTGATGATCAGGACATCGCTTGGCGGCGATGGTTTTCAGAAGTCAAGACAGCTAAAAGATCGGTCACACAGCAATGCTGTAAAGCGGATTTTCTTCTGATGATATGTTTTGGAAAGGAACGAGCGGCAAAATGGCTACAGAGGGCTTTATACAGCCTGAGAACGGTTATTTCTCCAAAAGAATAAAAAAAGTGGCTGCCAGAAGAAGGGCTAAAAATACTCTTACTGCGCTTATATGCACCGCAGTGGTGGGGGTGGGCTTTTCGGGCTATCTCTATTATATGTCCTACTACTCGGCAGGGTGGCATACCCATGATGGGGGCACCTACTATATTTTCAGAGACACCGGCGAGAGAGCTACAGGATACCAGATAATAGAAAACACCTGCTATCTCTTTGACGATGACGGAATAATCCTGCCCCCCGGCTGGCATGATTTCAGGGGCGACACCTATTATCTCGGCAAGGACGGTATAATACAGAGAGGTATTATAGAGATAGACGGCGAGCAGTATTATCTCTCGGACGAGTCGGGCGTTTTCAGAACGGGGCTTGTAAGCATAAACGGCGATGAGTATTACTATGACGAGCACGGCTTCCCCGGCTCGGGCTTTTCGGGCAATTCTTATTTTGATACCAACGGCAAGCAGAAAACAGGCTGGATTAACGTGGGCGGCGTGCAGTATTATTTCTTCTCCTCGGGAGAAAATGCAGGCGAGATGGCTGTGGGCTTTGTTGAGCTGGACGGCGTTGTGTACTATTTTGACGACGAGGGCAAGATGTGTACAGGCTGGCAGGTCATCGGCGGCGAGAGATACTATTTCAACGATGACGGCTCGCTCCACACAGGCTGGACCACCAAGGACGGCAAGTTCTACTATGCCGACGACGAAACAGGCGCCTGCGTAAAGGGCTTTAAAGAGCTGGACGGCAAGACGTACTATTTTGACGATAACGCCCAGATGATAAAGGGCTGGAAGAATATCGACGGCAAGGAGTACCACTTCTCGGACGAGGGCGTTATGACCACAGGCTGGTATGAGGAGTCGCCCTATAAGTATTATTTTGATGCCGAGGGCGCTGCGGCTGTGGGCTTTACAAAGATAGGCAAAAACTACTTTTTCTTCAACGAAAAATACAGGCTTATGGACGGCTGGTATGAGCAGGGCGACAACCTTTATTACTTCGGTCTGGGTGGAGTTGTGGCTTCGGGCTGGACTACTATGGAGGACGGGCTCTACTACTTCTACCCCGACACCCACGAGGCTGCCTACGGCTGGACCAATATCGACAACCAGGATAACGAGAAGGACAAGGAGTTCATGGCGGATATTGCCAAGCTGAAAAAGTATGAGAAGATGTCCGATGCTGAAAAGGAAAAGCTCAAGGAGGAGGACGCAGCTGCTTATAAGGCTCTGGAGATAACCTACCGCAGCGGTACTCTGGAAAGATATCAGCGTGATGTTTATGAGCTGTTCGGCAGCGATGTTTTCTCGGACTATTATTTCTACAGTGATAACACGCTGGCTACAGGCTGGCAGACTATCAACGGCTATATATTCTATTTTGATCTGAATTCAGGTCTAAAGGCAACAGGCTGGAAGCAGATCGACGGCGAGAGCTACTACTTCGGCATAACAGGCGCTGCGGCTGTGGGCGAGTTCAGGTATACCGACCCCGACAACCCCAATGCCCCCGAGGAGGAGCTGGACAAATACTATTTTGCATCTGACGGTGCACAGTCCAACGGCGTTGTAAAGGTGGACGGTCTGATAAGATGCAAGGGCGCTGACGGTCAGTGGGTAAAGGGTCAGTTCTACTCCGAAAGGGGCAAGACCTATTACTTCAACGATGACGGTATCGCCGAGATAGGCTGGACGGATATTGATGATAAGCGCTATTACTTTGACACTGACGGAGTTATGAAAAAGGGTCTGTATTCCGACAGCACAGGCATATACTACCTCACCGAGGACGGAATGGAGACCGAAAAGTGGGTAAACTTTGATGATAAGACCTTCTATTTCGGCGAGGACGGCGCTGCTGCCGCTGGCTGGAGAACTATCGGCGACCTTGACTTCTACTTCAACAAGGCAGGCGAGCTGCAGGACGGCTGGACGACCATAGACGGCAGCAAGTATTATCTGCAAAGCGGCGTTGCCACCAGGGGCCCTATCGTGATAAACGATGTATTCTATAACTTTGGTGAGGACGGCTATCTTAAAGAGGGCTGGATAACCTGGAACGGCAAGAAATACTACAACAACAAAAACGGCACGGCTGTTACAGGCTGGAAAACTATCGACGGCAAGGATTACTACTTCAACGAAAACGGTGTTATGCAGAAAAACCGTGAGGTAGACGGCGTTGAGCTGGGTCCTGACGGCGCCGCCAAGGACGAATAGGTGTTAAAATGGACCGATGCAGCTATGCTTCGCCCATAGGCGAGCTTATACTTGCAGCTGAGGACGGCTTTGTAAAAGGCGTGTGGTTCACCGATCAGAAGCATTTCCCCGATGATCTTGGAAATGAGTCTGATGATGCCGAAACTCTTGAAGCCCTCAAAGGCTGGCTCGACAGATATTTTAAAGGCGAAAAGCCCTCGCCCCAAGAACTGAGACTTGCGCCCGAGGGCAGTGAGTTTTCAAAAAGGGTCTGGGGGCTGCTGCTTGAAATACCCTACGGCAGCACCGTTACCTACGGCGAGCTTGCAAAGCGCCTTGAAGCCGAAAGCGGCAGAAAAGCCTTCGCCCGGGCAGTGGGCGGCGCTGTGGGCAGGAACCCTGTTTCGATAGTGATACCCTGCCACAGAGTTATAGGCAGCGGCGGTGCCCTGACAGGCTATGCCGCAGGTGTTGAGCGCAAGGAATGGCTCCTGAGAGCTGAGGGGGCTTTTGGCAGGGAAAATTCCGAGAAAAATTTTAAATAACTATTGACAAATCATTTATAATGTAGTATAATATAATTTAGTGAATTGATAGGCATGATCCCGCATTGGTTTTCTTATGGGATTATGAAAATTAAGGTGATTTGGCGAAGGGGCAGCGGCTGGTACGCTGCCTTTTTGATTTGCGGAGATAATTATGAGCTATGTGAAATTTGAGAACGTGTATAAAAGGTATCAGATGGGCGAGGTGACTATCACCGCATCTGACGGGGTGAGCTTTGAGATAGAAAAGGGCGAGTTCGCCGTTATTGTGGGTGCCTCGGGCGCAGGCAAGACCACCATACTCAATATGCTGGGCGGCATGGACAGCTGCGACGAGGGCAGCATTATTGTTGACGGCAGAGATGTGGCTGCGCTGGGCAAAAAAGAGCTTATATCCTACAGGCGGTTCGATATCGGCTTTGTTTTCCAGTTTTATAATCTGGTGAACAACCTCACAGCTAAAGAAAATGTGGAGCTCGCAACCCAGATATGCCCCGATGCCGCAGACCCCGAAGAGGTGCTAAAAAGCGTGGGGCTGGGCGACAGGCTCAATAACTTTCCCTCGCAGCTCTCTGGCGGCGAGCAGCAGAGAGTTTCTATCGCAAGGGCTCTCGCTAAAAACCCAAAGCTGCTGCTTTGCGATGAGCCCACAGGTGCGCTGGATTACAACACAGGCAAGACCATTTTAAAGCTTTTGCAGGACACCTGCCGTGAAAAGGGTATGACAGTTATCGTAATAACCCATAACTCCGCTATCGCACCTATGGCTGACAGAGTCATTACCGTTAAAAACGCAAAAGTAGCATCGGTCAAGCTAAACGAGTCCCCCACCGACGTCTCACTGATAGAATGGTAATACCGCACCCTGCAGCCTGCCTGCTTCGGGCTATATTATGACCTTGTGCGCTGTTTACTGGGGAAAACCTTTCTGAAGAAAGGTTATTCCCCAGACCCCTTTCCAAAGACTTTTAATTCTTTTTGGCGAGGGGGCAAGACTTCGGTCACAGGACTTTGTATGCCGCCGCAGTCTGCTTTGTAAACAGCACAAAAGCCCCCTCGCCAAAAAGAAACAGAAGTTTTAGGGAGGGGGTTTTGGGGATGACCCTTTTTCAAAAGGGTCTCCCCCAATAGATAACGTACAAAGCTATAATGCAGCCCGAAGCAGGCAGGCTGTGGGGTGTGGGTGCATTCTGAAAGGTGGAGGTAAGATGATAATTGAGATAGAAGATCTTTCGATGGCTGAGCTGGAGCCTTTTACCTGCACGTCTGAGGCGAGGCTGATAGATCACTATGGGGCTGACGGGGGGATATTCATAGCTGAGAGCCCGAAGGTGATACTTACGGCGCTTGACAGCGGGTACGAGCCTGTGTCGGTGCTGGCGGAGAGAAAGTGTATAAGCTCGCAGGGGGCAGGTATAGCAGACAGGTGTGCTGACATACCTGTGTACACCGCCGACAGTGAGCTGCTGACCAGGCTGACGGGCTATAAAATGACCAAGGGCATTTTGTGTGCCATGAAGAGAAAGCCGCTTAAAGAGCCCGGGCAGATACTTAAAAACGCAAGGCGGATAGCGGTGCTTGAGGACATAATGAACCAGACCAACATAGGTGCGGTGTTCCGCTCGGCGGCGGCGCTGGGGATAGATGCGGTGCTGCTGACAAGCTCCTGCAGCGACCCTCTGTTTCGGCGCACCATAAGGGTGAGCATGGGCACAGTGTTCCAACTGCCCTGGGCGTATCTGGCGGAGGGCTCGCCCGAGTATGTGAGATATCTGGGGAAAATGGGCTTTACCACCGCTGCAATGGCGCTGAGAAACGACACTGTAAGCATAGCCGACCCTGAGCTCCACAGTGCCGAAAAGCTCGCAATAATCCTTGGTACCGAGGGCAGCGGACTGAAAGACAGCACCATATCAGCCTGCGACTTCACCGTTAAGATACCCATGTACAACGGCGTGGACTCGCTGAACGTTGCGGCGGCAGGTGCGATAGCTTTCTGGGAGATGAAAAAGTAAGCGCGGCGGCGCTGAGTGAATGGTGAATAACAAACAGCGAATAGTTAAGGTGCCAACTGCACGGAATTGATACTTTGATCATTCGCTTTTTCAGCTCTGAAAATTTTTTCAGAAACTTAACACATAGCTTTAAGCTCCGATTAAGGCAGGGCTTGTATAATGAGTACAGAAACAAGAAAAGGAGCTGAGCTTATGAATAATAAAAGATATTTTGCAGTAATAGCAGCACTGACCATGATAGCAGCCTGCGTATCATGCGTTAAGTCAGAGGACAATGACAGCAGCACAAAAACCACCTCTGCGGTCTCTCAGTCGGCAGAGGACAGCTCTTTGGAGGAGGAAAGTGCAGAGGAAAGCTCGGAGGATACCGAGGCAGCCGACGAAAGCTCTGCGCCAGAGGTGATCGAGGACTCACAGGCGGAGTCCACAGAAGCTGAAAGCTCTGCCGATGCTGACGTAGATACCGGCGATACCACCGAAGATACCACCGACGCCGTTACCGCAGGGGCAGGGGATATCGAGATACTTGAAGCAAGTGCCGATAATACCGCCCTAACATCGGGCAGTGCGACAGTAACTATCGGCAATAAGCAGATAGACCTGAGCGGAGCCTATATCATCGACGGTATAGATGCTGAGATATCGGGTGGCACCTATGAGTCGTCAAACGGTGATGAAAATGTATTCCTTGTAATAAACGGCGGCAGCCTTAAAATATCAAACGCTGAGATAATCAAAACAGGCGATGCCTCCACCAACGACTCGACCCGCACCTCGGACGTTTCAGATGATTATAATTTTTACGGTATAAACTCGGTGATACTTGTGGTGGGCGAGGGCAGCTCTGCCGAGATAACCGACTGCACCATAACCTCAGACTGCAGCGGAGCAAACGCAGTGTTCTCCACCGCAGGGGCACAGGCAGATGTAAGCAATGTTTCCATAACCACCACAGGCAACTCGTCAAGGGGAGTTTACGCCACCTATGAGGGCATGATCAATGCAGAAAATGTTGATATAACCACCAGCGGCGCACACTGCGCACCTATCGCCACCGACCGCGGCGGCGGATATGTTACCGTGAAAAATTCCAAGGTCAGCTGCTCGGGCGACGGCAGCCCGTGTATCTACTCAACAGGCGATATAACTGTTGAGAACGTTGTGGGAGTTTCAACGGGAGCGCAGGCGGCGGTCATCGAGGGCAAAAACTCTATCACCATGACAGACTGTGACTTCACCGTGAGCGGCGGCAACAACGGTGTTATGCTCTACCAGAGTATGTCGGGGGACGCTGCGGATAAGGACGCCACAAGCAGCGTATCGACCCTGACTATGGAGAACTCGGTGATAAGAAACAGCACTGACGGCGCAATGTTCTACATCACAAACACCGCTTCTGTTATTGACCTTAACGGCGGCAATACCCTTGAATGTGATAATGGTCAGCTGGTGAGCGCCGCAACAGGCAGGTGGGGCAGTGACGGTTCAAACGGCGGCAGCCTTACCCTTAATATAACGGGCGACAGCATAAGCGACAGTGTATCGGCAGATGATATCAGCTCGGTAACAGTTAACGTTTATGATGGCGGCGAGTTCACAGGCGAGACATCGGGTGATGTTACGGTGAGCTGACGGAAGGCACTCAAAACCCTGATATATAAGAACACCCAAGCTATAACATAACACCCCAATAAAAGAGGTATCACCTCAGCGAATGATGAATAGTCATCACTGAGGGGATACCTCTTTTTTATTTTTCAGAAAATCCCTCAGCCGCCTTCTCCGCCAGCGAAAGTATCGCGCCGCCGCCCTCGGGCAGGTGGGATAGGTAGGTG
>CALCRR010000404.1 GCA_937894495.1 uncultured Ruminococcus sp.
CCTCTCGCCGCACTGTAACCATCACCGCAAAGCAGGATATCTGCCTGCTTGAATACAAGGAATATAATCTTCCTTTTGTAGGTATTGGCGCTAATGCAGAAGATTTATATTTTATAAACGGCTATCAGTCCTGGACCGACAGCAGAGAAAAGCGCCCCGACGGCATTATGAAGGGCATTGACCAGATACCCAAGCCCCTTAACGATAAGTATGCATTCTCACAGTACGGCGACTACACCTTTACCCGCTACAGCCTTAAAAGGGGAGTTATGCACGGCTTCTCCTACGGCTATATAAGAAATGAGGATAATTATGAGTTCATGGGCTCGCTTAACGAGGACTGCGGCTTTACCTCAATAAGAACAGATACCTCGAAAAATATCATCATGGCTTTCAAGGACTGCAAGAACCTGATGGTGAACGAGAGCTACGGCGGCATAAAGCTTTATCTGGGCAGCGGCAGCGAGGACGAGGTGTTTGACAGATATTTCAGCCTTCTGGGTATCGAGCCGCCCAAGGCACAGCCCGTGTTTGGCTACACCAGCTGGTACAGGCATTATCAGGATATCAGCGAAAAGGTGATACTGGAGGACCTGGAGGGTCTTGAACACGCAGAGCATAAGGCTGATGTTTTCCAGATAGACGACGGCTACCAGACCGCAGTGGGCGACTGGCTCAGCGTTGATAAGGATAAATTCCCAAATTCAATGAAAGCGGCTGCCGACGGCATAAAGGCGGCTGGACTTATCCCCGGGCTGTGGCTTGCACCCTTTGCCTGCGAAGAGAAGTCTGAGATATTCAGGAACCACCGTGACTGGATAGTCAGGGACGAGCTGGGCAGGCTGGTCAAGGGCGGCAGCAATTGGAGCGGCTTTTATGTGCTGGACCTCTACAACGAGGAGGTCAGGGAGTATCTCAGGCAGGTATTCGACACTGTGATGAATGAGTGGGGCTATAAGCTGTTAAAGCTTGATTTCCTCTACGCTGTGTGCATTCAGCCCAGAATGGAAAAGACCAGAGGGCAGATAATGGCTGAGGCGATGGACTTCCTCAGAGAGTGCGCCCATGACGCGCAGATACTTGGCTGCGGCGTTCCGCTGGCGTCGGCATTCGGCAAGGTGGATTACTGCCGCATAGGCTGCGATGTAAGCCTTGACTGGGACGACAAGCCTTATATGAGACTTATGCACAGAGAAAGAACGAGTACAAAAAATTGTATACTTAACTCTGTGTTCAGACGACAGCTCAACGGCAGGGCATTTTTGAACGACCCCGACGTGTTCCTGCTGAGGACCGACAACACCACCATGAGCGACGCCCAGAAGCAGGCTCTGGCTGAGATAAACGCACTGACAGGCAGCGTGCTTTTTACCTCCGATAACTTTGACAGCTACAGCGACGCCCAGAAGCAGAAGCTGGAAAAAATGCTGGAGCTCAGAGACTGGAAGGTAACAGCCGCCGAGCTCAACGGCAAGGAGCTGATACTGAACATTGCCAGGGGCGATGAAGAGGCGGTAAGGAGCTACAGGATATAGCTAAAGTGAATATTATCAACTTTCTCTCTCTGCCAAAGGCGGAGGGAGAAAGTCTATTTATACAAAATTCGTGTATTATTAACAATATGAGAGAAAAATGTTGCAAATGCAACTTTATTTCCTCCCCGAAAGTGGTAAAATACATATGATGATAAAAACTGAACGGAGGAATAAAAATGAACACGATAAAAAAGGAAATGCTGATAAAAGACATACTTTGTGCAAACCCCTACAGCGGTGAGGCTCTTATGGAGTGCGGCATGGGCTGCATAGGCTGCCCTGCTTCTCAGGCGGAGAGCCTTGAGCAGGCGTGCGCTGTTCACGGTCTTGACGCTGATGATGTGGTAGATTATGTAAATCACTATATTGAGGAGAGACCAAGCGGCTTTGCATACCAGTAAAAATCTGAAGGCTGCGAAAAAATTTCACCCCGACCCCTTGACAAAACCCCTGTGATGTGTTATTATATTAAAGGCGGAAACCATTGGGCGATGGTTTTTGGACGGCGAGGAAAAATTATAGGGCTAAGGGCTGCTGCGTGGCAGCCCTTAGTCTTTTTTTACTGTTATTCACATGAAGATCGGTTTGAGAAAATGCTGACCTGCCTGTTTTGACAGCCTGCTCATTCAAAAAACGATTTTCGTGTTTTTATCTAAAAAATGGTTGAAATTTCACTTATTATGTGTTATACTAGTATATAAGTATATATATCGGCGCAGAAAAGTGTTTTTCTGCCGTAGAAGAAGGTTTTCTTATGAATAATAAATTTGATGTAATAATTGCAGGCTGCGGTGTTGCAGGACTTTACGGCGCAGCAAATCTGCCGGGGGAGCTTTCGGTGCTGGTGCTCTCTAAAAGGGAGCTCACCCTTTGTAATTCTTCACTGGCTCAGGGAGGTATCGCAGGGGTGTATAACAGCCCGGGGGACTCGCCCGAGTATCATAAGCAGGATACCTTTATAGCAGGCGGTCATGAGAACGACCCTGTGTCTACCGATATTTTAGTGAACGAGGCGGCGCAGGATATCGACAGGATAATTAAGCTTGGGGTGGATTTTGACAAGCAGCCCGACGGCGATTATCACCGCACGCTGGAGGGGGGGCACTCTAAGCACAGGATATTCCACCATAAGGACGCCACGGGCTACGAGATGGAGACTAAGCTGCTCGCCCATGTGCAGACCCTTGAAAATGTCACCGTGTGGGAGAATGCACTGATGTGCGACGTGAAAAAGGTGAAAAACGGATTTTCCTTCCTGATACTTAAAGACGGCGAGTATGTGACCTGCTCATGCAGAAAAACTATTTTTGCCACAGGCGGCATAGGCAGAGTTTATGAGTATACCACAAATTCGGCTATCGCCACAGGTGACGGCATAGCTATGGCTTATGATATGGGTGCCGAGATAAAGCACCTGAGCTATATACAGTTCCACCCCACTGCCTTTAATGACAGAAACACCAGAGAGTGCTTTCTTATCTCTGAGGCTGTCAGGGGCGAGGGCGCATATCTTAAAAACTGCCACGGCGAGCGGTTTATGCATAACTATGATAAAAGGCTGGAGCTCGCACCGAGAGATGTGGTGTCTCACTCCATAATCTTTGAAGCCAAAAGAACAGGCTCTGACGAGTTTTATCTTGATATATCCCACGAGGACCCCGAGTTTATCAGGCAGAGATTTCCTATGATCTACCAGAACCTGCTCAGCGCAGGCTTTGATATGACTAAGGATATGATACCTATCTTCCCTTGCCACCACTATCTTATGGGCGGCATAAATGTTGATATCTTTGCAAGGACCAGCATTGAGGGGCTTTATGCCTGCGGTGAGTGCTCACACACTGGTGTACACGGCAACAACAGGCTGGCAAGCAACTCGCTGCTGGAGGCGCTGGTGTTCTCACGCAGGGCGGCAGGAGATATCGCCCGGAAGCTGGCTGCCGAGGGTGACACCGAGGTGGAGGAGCACAGCTTTACCGTGAACCAAAATGCGCCTAAGATACCCGAGGGCATAAGAAGGCGCATAAGAAAGATCATGCAGAGCGCATATTTCGTTCTGCCTAATGTGAGCAAGCTGAGAGAGGGACTTGAAGAGGTCACGGCTATCAGGGATATGCTCACACAGAACGAGTACAGGCTCGACCGTGACTATATCGAAGCCAAGAGCCTTGCGACAGTTGCCTGCATAGTGCTCACCGAGGCGGTGGATATCGCCTTCGGCAGTGCTGAGATACCCAGTGAAATGACCTACAGTGAAGGTGAGTGACGTGGCTGAAAAGATCATCAAAAGGGTGATACTTGGGCTTATCTCGGTAAGCTTTTTCGGAATGTTCACGGTGCTTTGCGTTATCATCGAGCCGGGTGATATGCTGTGTATGCTGATGACGGCGGTGTTTGCCTTTATCTGGGTGGGTGTTGACCATTTTTTCTGCATAGCCGCTGATGACAAAAAGGCTGTTTACACAAGCAGGGAGTTCTCGCTGTGCGGCTACGGCATACCTCTTATCGCATACTGCATATTTGCGGCGGCAGATATTCTCGATATAAGGGAATGGTTCATACGCACTGCCGCAGCGGTGACTATAACAATAACATTCCGTCTTATCGTTTTGCTCAAAGACGGAGAGTAATATCAATTCATAATGCATAATGCATAATTCATAATTGAGGTGCCGCCTGCGGCGGTGATCTTTGCCCGTTCGGGCAGATGTACGGTGTAAGACCGTATTTTGATCTGTAAAAAATGTCCTTATGGGCATAAAGATACATTCATTACCAAATAAAAAGCTAGGAGAATTACTATGAAGCTGCTTGCATTTCAGGTGGACGATATAATAAAGTCTGCACTGCTGGAGGATATAAACTATATCGACGTTACCACCGACCTGCTGGTGGAGGAGGGGGCTCGCTCCACCGCGAAATATGTCTCAAAGGACGAGGGTGTGCTCTGCGGCATAGATGTGGCTATGCGTGTGTTTGAGCTGCTTGATGACAGCGTTGAGACCGAGGTGTATATCCACGACGGCGAGAGGGTCAAAAAAGGCGATATAATCGCACGTATAACAGGCAGCACCAGGGCGCTTTTAAAGGGTGAGAGAACAGCTCTCAATCTGGTGCAGCATATGTCGGGCATTGCCACAGCCACCAATAAGTGCGTGCAGCTCGTAAAGGGCACCAAGGCAAGCGTTGCCGATACAAGAAAGACCCTGCCGGGGCTCAGGGTCATACAGAAATATGCAGTTACCGTGGGCGGCGGCAGAAATCACCGCTATAACCTTTCCGACTGCGCAATGCTCAAAGATACCCACCTTGACGCCTACGGCAGCATGACAGGCGCTGTAAATGCCCTGCGTGAGAAAATGGGGCACACCGTTAAGATAGAGGTTGAGGTGGCAACCCTTGATGAGCTCAAAGAAGCGCTGGGGCTGGGGGTCGAGATAATAATGCTCGATAATATGTCGAATGAGGATATGGCGCAGGCTGTAAAGCTCACCGACGGAAGAGCATTGCTTGAAGCCTCGGGCAATGTCACCGCCGAGACTATCAGGGGCATTGCCGAGACAGGTGTGGATATAATATCCATAGGCGCACTTACCCACTCGGTAAAGGCGTTTGATATATCCATGAAGATGGAGGCAGAGGATCAGAGGCAGTAAGCAGGAGCTTGTATCTCTGCCCTTGTATAAAATATGACAGGAGAGCTATTATGCGTTATCGGACATATAATAATTACAACCCGAAATTGACAAAGCTGTTTTACATTATACCCCTGATAGTGAGCATAGTGTTTTTTATCGTGGGTATAGCCACCTTGTATAACAGAGCCGTCCTCGAAAAAAGGTGTACCGATATGGTCAGGGGCGAGATAGTAAGGAACGAGGTGCGCAGCTCCACCGACAGCGACGGTCATACCTCAACGGGCTATGCCCCTGTTTATGCCTATACCTATAACGGCAGAGCTTATGAGGTGGTGAGCAGCACATCATCAAATCCCCCTGCCTTTCAGCCGGGCGATACTACCGAGATATGGGTAGACCATGATGAGCCCACCAAGATATTTGTACCCGAGGATAACACATCTAAGGTGCTGGGTATAGTTTTTACCGCTGTGGGAGGATTTCTGCTGGCAGTGTCTCTGACGGTCATGGTAATGCTCGCCCTGAGAAAACGGCAGAACGGCGGCAGCGATACCTACGATATGCGCTACAACGGCGATGATATGAACAGCTATTACCGCTATTGACGGCGTAAAACTGGAGGGCTTCTCTATGGCAGATACAAACACTAAGGGCGATACCAAAACTTTAGTCGCTGTGCTTATTATTTTCGGCGTGCTTTTTATACTGGGTGCAGTGCAGGTGTGGCGGCAGCATGACAGAGAGCAGGCGGTGATAGCCAGATGTACCGAAAAGACCACCGCCACCGTCAGCGATGTTTCGGTAACTCACATAAAGAAAAAGGTCAGGCAGAAGGCTAAGACCACGGGCATTAAAAAATCCAGATATGAAGAGTATGACGAGTATACCATAAGCTATGAGTATGAGGTGGAAGGCAAAAGCTACACCGACCGGTACCGCACCAGAGCAGGCGAGGGCATAAGCAAGGGCAGCACCATAAACATAAGCTATGACCCTGCTGACCCTAAGGTCAACATGACCTCGGGACAGGAAAAAAGCAGCGATATGCTGCCTGCTGTTTCAATAGCTCTGGGCGTTGTGGGTGCTTTGCTGATAGCGGGCGGCATCACAGCAGGAGTAAAAAGCAAAAGCAAGGGGGCATACTGATGGCAAGCATAATGGACGGCGAAAGACAGTTCCACATTCAGACGCTGCCCGAAGAGGTGGGCAGGTATGTGATTTTACCCGGCGACCCGGGAAGAGTGCCGAAGATAGCCGAGTATCTTGACGGCGCAAGGCAGGTGGCTCACAACCGTGAGTATAACGTGTATACAGGCACCCTCTGCGGCGAAAAGGTCACGGTGTGCTCAACAGGCATAGGCGGTCCCTCGGCGGCGATAGCGGTCGAGGAGCTGATAAAGTGCGGCGCCGATACATTTATAAGGATAGGCACCAGCGGCGGCATCGACCTTAAAGTCATAGGCGGCGACCTGATAATAGCATCGTCTGCCATTCGCGGCGAGGGCACATCTTATGAGTATCTGCCCAAGGGCTATCCTGCGGCTGCGGATTTTGAGGTGGTAACAGCCCTTGCACAGTCGGCGGCAGAGCTTTCGGCAGACGAGGACGGCAGCAGATACCATGTGGGCGTAGTTCACTCAAAAGACAGCTTTTACGGCGAGGTAGAGCCCGAAGCATCGGCAGTTTCCGAAGATTTGAAAACACGCTGGGAGAGCTATCTCAAATGCGGCTGCCTGACCTCTGAGATGGAATGTGCAGCCATATTCTCGGTGGGCATAGTAAGAAGCACCCCTGAGAAAAAAATACGCTGCGGTGCAGTCCTCACGGCTATCTGGAACGCGGAGCGCTCAAAACAGGGCTTGCCCGACAAAATAAATATGGACTCAGCCAGAGGCATAAACTGCGCTGTAAATGCGGTGAAAAAGCTGATAGCGGACGATAATATGTGAAAAACCGTAATAAAAAACGGATAATGGGACGTGACGCCCCGTTATCCGTTAATTTTTTATCTCATTCGCCGCGTCAATAAATTCGTTTAGCAGGCGGTCAAGTGTGTCTATGTTCTCTTTGCCCACACGGGATATTATTCTGTCCAGAATTTCGTACAGTTTGGCGTTGGCTTCGGCAAGTGCTGTACTGCCCTTGGGGGTAAGGGTGATAAAGGTAAATCTGCGGTCGTTTTTGTTTATGTTTCTTTCCAGATACCCCAGCTCTTCAAGCTTGCGTATGCCCTTTGATACGGCAGGTGCAGATACCCCCAGCTGTCTGGCTGCCTGTGAGACCTCAGCCCCCTGTCCGTCATTGTCGCTGCCAAGAGCGTCAACTACTCTTAACAGTGCAAAATCACCGCTGCTCAGCCCCGCTATGCCCGAGGTAAGGTCCAGCCTTTTAAGTCTGCGGTAGGTGTCAAAAAGAGCCTGCTTGTTTTCATACATTTATAATGCACTTCCTTTTTAAAATGTGCCGTGAACGGGCAGTGTGGAAAGTATTAACCATGTTAATTATATATGAATGCTGCCCATAAGTCAATAACCGTGACCGATTTTTGTTGAACACTATATAAAACCGACTTCAAAATCGGTGGATTTACGGTGATTTGCACATCTCAAAACTATTGAATTCGGGCAAAAAATGTGCTATAATATATTATTGATATAAAGCTGACCGCCTGTAAAGCTCAGACAGATGATATGAGAGGGCGGCGGTCACTTTGGCTTTTATGCCTTAGTATGTGGAGGATATGTATGAAAAATGAGGTTTATGTTTTAAGGGAGGGCTTTACGGCAGAGCCTGTCCCCGAGATGATAAGGGAGCTTATGATCGGCAGGACCTACAGGGAGAATGTGAACATCAGCCTTGACGATCTGGCTTATTTAAAGCTCAGGTACTGTGATTTTTCTCACAATGTGGCTGACGGCGAGATGATAGTGCATAAGTCGCTGGCAAAAGAGGTGCTGGAGATCTTCGAGATGCTTTTCGATGCGGAGTATGAGATAGAAAAGATAAGGCTCTGCGACTACTACGACGGCGATGACGAGAAATGCATGGCGGATAATAATTCCTCGGCGTTCAACTACCGCAACGTTGCCGATACCGATACGCTGTCGATGCACGCACTGGGCAGGGCGATAGATATAAACCCAAGGTACAACCCCTATATAGTCGGCGATAAGGTGAGCCCTGCCAACGGCTTGCAATATTGCGACCGTGAACTTGCATTTAAGCATAAGATAAACCACCATGATATATGCTTTAAGGTGTTTAAAAACTTCGGCTGGCTCTGGGGCGGCGACTGGGAGAGCTCAAAGGACTACCAGCACTTTTACAAGCCCAAGCAAAACCCCGTAAAATCGGCAGTAAAAAAGCTTAAAGACCTTGTCAGCGATTAAAGCTGTGTTTGGCTTGACGGCTTTTTGAAAATGTGTGGGCGTGCTCGGTCAGGTATCTGTTTTATCAATTAACAAATAATTTATAAATAATTTATGCAGGATTTAAAAATAAATCTTGCATTTTGCTGCAGGCAGTGGTATAATAAAAACGCTGGAGAAAGTTTGATAAGGCTTATTTAAAGCCGTGTTTAAAACAAAATAAGGTAAAGTAACAATGATGTTGCAGGATCTACGCCATTAGTGCCTATTGACAGGCAGGTGGCGGGGAGCCTGCATTTTTTATTTCTTCGGCAAGATGATCAAATCGGTCGGCATGACCGTGAAAGGGTGATTTTAATGCAAGGGGAAGAGATGAAGAGGCAAAAGGGTCTGTACTCGCCGCAGTTTGAGCATGATAACTGCGGTATCGGCGCAGTGGTGAACATCAAGGGCATAAAGTCCCACAGCACAGTCACCAATGCGCTCACCATAGTCGAAACGCTGGAGCACCGTGCAGGCAAGGACGCCGAGGGCAAAACAGGCGACGGCGTGGGCATACTTTTGCAGATATCCCATAAGTTCTTTAAAAAGGCTGCCAAGCGCGATCTGGGCATAAGCCTTACCTCTGAGAGAGACTATGCAGTGGGAATGTTCTTCTTTCCGCAGAACGAGCTTGCCAGAAATCAGGCTAAAAAGATGTTTGAGATAATCGCATCTAAAGAGGGGCTGGAGATACTGGGCTGGAGAAATGTGCCATCACGTCCCGAGGTGCTGGGGCACAGGGCGGTCGAGTGTATGCCTGCTATCATACAGTGCTTTATAAAGCGCCCCAAGGACGTTAAAAAGGGTATAGACTTTGACAGAAAGCTGTATGTCGCAAGACGGGTTTTTGAGCAGTCCAACGAGGATACATATGTGGTGTCGCTTTCCAGCAGGACTATCGTATATAAGGGAATGTTCCTGGTGGGCGATCTGAGGAATTTCTTCCTCGATCTGCAGGACGAGGACTATGAGTCTGCCATCGCTATGGTGCACTCAAGATTTTCCACCAACACCAACCCCAGCTGGCAGAGGGCGCACCCCAACCGCCTTATGGTGCATAACGGCGAGATCAACACCATCAGGGGCAATGCCGATAAAATGCTCGCCCGTGAGGAGACCATGAAGAGCGAGCACCTTAAAGGTGATATCGACAAGATACTGCCCGTGGTCAACACTGAGGGCTCTGACTCAGCCATGCTTGATAACACGCTGGAATTTCTGGTTATGAGCGGCATGGACCTGCCGCTGGCAGTGATGATAACCATTCCCGAGCCCTGGGACAACAACAGGGCTATGAGCCGCAAAAAGCGTGATTTTTACCAGTATTACGCCACCATGATGGAGCCCTGGGACGGTCCTGCGTCGATACTGTTCTCAGACGGCGATATAATGGGCGCTGTGCTTGACAGAAACGGTCTGAGGCCTTCAAGATATTACATCACCGACGACGGCGACCTTATCCTGTCCTCAGAGGTGGGCGCTCTGCCTGTTGACCCTGCAAAGATAGTGGTCAAGGAAAGGCTGCGCCCGGGCAAAATGCTGCTTGTGGATACCGTTCAGGGCAGGCTGATAGACGATGAAGAGCTCAAAGAGTTCTACGCAGGCAGGCAGCCCTACGGCGAGTGGCTCGACTCAAACCTTGTACGCCTTAAAGAGCTTAAAATACCCAACGCCAAGGTGACGGAATACGACCTTGACGAGAGAAGGCGTTTGCAGAAGGCTTTCGGCTATACCTATGAGGAGGTCATGACCTCGATACTGCCAATGGCTAAAAACGGCACCGAGGCTATAATGGCAATGGGTACCGATACGCCGCTGGCGGTGCTCTCAAAGCAGCCCCAGCCCCTTTTCAACTATTTCAAGCAGCTTTTCGCACAGGTGACAAATCCCCCTATAGACGCTATCAGGGAGGAGGTAGTTACATCAAGCACCGTTTACATCGGAAACTCGGGAGATATTCTGGAGGAAAAGCCCGAGAACTGCCATGTGCTCAAGGTACTTAACCCCATACTCACCTCTACGGATATCTTAAAAATAAAGCATCTTCACCACCACGGCTTCAAGTCTGCGGTGATACCTATACTCTACTATAAAAACACAAGGCTGGCAAAGGCGGTCAACAGGCTGTTCATCGAAGCCGACAAGGCTTATAACGAGGGCGCTAACATTCTTATCCTTTCCGACAGGGGAGTGGACGAGAACCACCTGGCTATACCCTCACTGCTGGCAGTATCGGCACTGCACCAGCACCTTGTTAACACCAAGCGCAGGACCTCGCTGGCTATAATTTTAGAGAGCGGCGAGCCAAGGGAGGTACACCATTTTGCCACCCTGCTGGGCTACGGCGCATCGGCAATAAACCCCTATCTTGCACAGGAGACTATCAGGGAGCTTATCAGCCAGGACCTGCTTGACAAGGATTATTATGCGGCGGTGGATGACTACAACAGCGCGGTGCTCCACGGTATAGTTAAGATAGCTTCAAAAATGGGTATCTCCACCATCAGCTCATATCAGGGCTCGCAGATATTCGAGGCTATCGGCGTGGGGGAGGACGTTATCGAGAAATACTTCACAGGCACAGTCAGCCGTGTGGGGGGCATAACTATCAAGGATATCGAAAACGACGTTGACGCACTGCATACCTCTGCCTTTGACCCCCTGGGGCTCGGCACCGATACCGAGCTTTCGGCTATCGGCAGCCACAAGTTCCGCAGCGGCAAGGAGGAGCACCTTTATAATCCACAGTCTATCTATCTGCTGCAAAAGGCTGCCAGAACAGGGGATTATCAGGTGTTCAAGGAGTATTCAAGGCTGATGACCGAGGAGCTTGACCCTGTGAGCCTGAGAGGGCTCATGGACTTTAACTTTGCCGATACCCCCGTGCCCCTTGACGAGGTGGAAAGCGCCGAGGATATAGTAAAGCGCTTTAAAACAGGTGCTATGTCCTACGGCTCTATCTCTCAGGAAGCCCACGAGTGCTTAGCACTTGCCATGAACAAGCTCCACGGCAAATCAAACTCGGGCGAGGGCGGCGAAAGCCATGAGAGAATGGCTACCAAGGGCAAAAAGAACGACCGCTGCTCGGCTATCAAGCAGGTGGCGTCGGGACGCTTCGGCGTTACCTCACGGTACTTGAACTCTGCAAGAGAGATACAGATAAAAATGGCACAGGGCGCAAAGCCCGGCGAGGGCGGACATCTGCCGGGCAAAAAGGTCTACCCGTGGATAGCAAAAACAAGGCACTCCACCCCGGGTGTGTCGCTGATTTCGCCGCCGCCTCATCACGATATATATTCTATAGAGGACTTAGCCCAGCTGATATACGACCTTAAAAATGCCAACCGTGAGGCGCGCATATCGGTAAAGCTGGTGTCTGAGTGCGGCGTGGGAACGGTAGCGGCAGGCGTTGCCAAGGCAGGCGCTGAGTGCATACTCATATCGGGCAGCGACGGCGGCACAGGCGCTGCTCCCAGAAATTCTATCTATAACGCAGGTCTGCCCTGGGAGCTGGGACTTGCCGAGGCGCACCAGACCCTTTTGATGAACGGACTGAGAAACAAGGTGGTAATAGAAACAGACGGCAAGCTGATGACAGGCAGAGACGTTGCGGTGGCAGCTATCTTAGGCGCCGAGGAATTCGGCTTTGCCACAGCGCCGCTGGTAACTCTGGGCTGCGCTATGATGAGAGTTTGCAGCCTTGATACCTGCCCCTTCGGCGTGGCAACACAGGACCCTGAGCTGAGAAAGAAATTCCCCGGAAAGCCCGAGTATGTAATAAACTTCATGATGTTCATAGCCAACGAGCTGAGAGAGTATATGGCAAAGCTGGGCGTTAAAACGGTGGACGAGCTTGTGGGCAGAACGGAGCTTTTAAAGCCCAGAGCAGGGCTTGAGGGCAAGGCGGCTTACGTTGACCTTACAAACATTCTTGCAGCACAGGACGGCTATGAAAGGGTAGAATACAGCAAAAAGAACCCCTACGACTTCAGGCTGGACGAGACCCTTGATGAAACGGTGCTCATAAAGAACCTGACCCCTGCTTTGAAGAAAAAGCAGAAAAAGACCATAGAGGCAGAGGTGAAGAACACCGACCGCTCATTCGGCACGATGTTCGGCTCACAGATAACAAGGCTTTATGTGAACGAGCTTGATGAAGATACCTACACCGTTAAATGCAGCGGCTCGGGCGGTCAGAGCTTCGGCGCATTCATACCAAAGGGACTGACCCTGACCCTTGCAGGTGACTCAAACGACTATTTCGGCAAGGGCTTGTCGGGGGGCAAGCTGGCGGTATATCCCCCCAAGGGCTCAAAATTCGATGCAGGCGAGAATATCATCATCGGCAACGTGGCTCTTTACGGAGCTACCAGCGGCAAGGCTTTTATAAACGGCGTTGCAGGCGAGCGCTTCTGCGTGAGAAATTCGGGCGCATCGGCGGTAGTTGAGGGCGTGGGCGACCACGGCTGCGAATATATGACAGGCGGCAGAGTGGTGGTGCTTGGCAAAACAGGCAAAAACTTTGCAGCAGGAATGTCGGGCGGCGTGGCATACGTTCTTGATGAGGAGAGAGACCTTTACACAAGGCTCAACAAAGAAATGGTGGATTTCTCGGAGCTTAGCGAGAAATACGATATCAGCGAGCTGAAAGCCCTTATCGAAGAGCACGTCAAGGCAACAGGCTCGCCAAAGGGACAAAAGATACTTGACGATTTTGAGAGCTATATCCCGAAATTCAAAAAGATAATACCCCACGATTACAAAAAGATGATGGCAGCCATAGCTTCCTTCGAGGAAAAGGGTCTTTCGGAGGAGCAGGCACGCATCGAAGCCTTTTACAAGATCGTGAAGCACAGGTAAGGAGGGGATAGAAATGGGAAAGCCAACAGGATTTATGGAATATGAAAGAAAAAGCTTCGAGGCTGAGCCTGTAAGGGAGCGCATAAAGAATTATGACGAGTTCCACACGGCGCTCAATGCCGAGGAGCAGAAAAAGCAGGCAGCCAGATGTATGGAGTGCGGAGTGCCCTTCTGCCAGTCGGGCATGAAGATAGGCGGCATGATCTCAGGCTGTCCGCTGAATAACCTTATACCCGAGTGGAACGACCTTGTGTACAAGGGCAGCTTAAAGCAGGCTTACCACAGGCTGAGAAAGACAAATAATTTTCCCGAGTTCACATCGAGAGTATGCCCTGCCCTTTGCGAAAAGGCTTGCACCTGCGGCGCTAACGGCGATGCGGTGACGGTAAGGGAGAATGAATACGGCATAGTTGAGGCTGCCTATCAGGAGGGCTATGCCTGCGCCGAGCCCCCGAAGGTGAGGACGGGCAAGAAGATAGCAGTGGTAGGCTCAGGTCCTGCGGGGCTTGCAGCGGCTGACCAGCTCAACCGCAGAGGTCACAGCGTGACCGTCTACGAGCGCTCTGACAGGGTGGGGGGTCTGCTTATGTACGGCATACCCAACATGAAGCTGGAAAAGCATATAATCAACAGACGAATTGACATAATGAAGGCAGAGGGCGTTGAGTTTAAGACCTCTGTAAACGTGGGCAAGGACATAAAGGCGCAGGAGCTTTTGAAGGAGTATGACAACGTTATACTCGCCTGCGGTTCATCTGAGCCGAGAGATATAAAAGCTAAGGGAAGAGAAGCCAAGGAAATTTATTTTGCGGTGGATTTTCTCACCTCCACCACCAGGGCGCTGCTTGATAACGATCTGGAGGAGGGGACTTATATCTCCGCCAGAGACAAAAACGTGCTGGTCATAGGCGGCGGCGACACGGGCAACGACTGCGGAGGAACGGTCATCCGCCAAGGCGCCAATTCCGTCATGTCCATCGACCTGATGCCGAAACCGCCGATCGAACGAGACGTCCACACACCGTGGCCGATGTGGCCGTACAAACTGCGCGGCTCGTCGTCCGTCGATGAAGGCCTGCAGCGCTTCTGGGCGTTGAACACGTTGCGTTTCATCGGCGAAGACGGCCATGTCACAGGCGTGGAAGTCGTTC
>CALCRR010000405.1 GCA_937894495.1 uncultured Ruminococcus sp.
AAATACTAGCTGCCACGAAAGCGCCCCCTCCCCTCCGGGGAGGACTCGAGTGCTTGCCTACTCAACAATAGTGCGATAGGTGGGGGAAATACCCCGTCCGGTGAGGACAAAAGGTCTTGCAATTATGTTAATAATATGTTATTATAATATACAAGATATTAAAAACACCCCCAGCCGAAAGGACAACATTATGAAAAAACTCACAATAGCACTTGCTGCGCTTTTTTTGACGGCCGTTTTAATGATAGGCTATGCCGACCTTTACAGCAACAGCAAAAAGTCCCCCAAAAAATCTCCCATGGCAGTTTCAGATACGGGGGAGAGCTCAAAGACCAACTCGCAGGCAGCCGACAGCTCTGAGGCTGACTCAGTGCCTGAAAGTAACAGCTCCCAAGCCGACAGCCTGCCCGAAATGCCCGAGCCTGAGGAGGGCGAGGAGGTAAAGGACGTGCTGCGTGCTGCCTTTGGTCATAAGACCCACGCCCAGCAGCGCCGTGAAGCCCAGCAGGCTGAGTATGAGCGACAGGCGGAGGAGAGACGAAAGCAGGAGGAGCTGGAGCATGAACAGTTCCTTGCTGACCTGGATAAGACCTATACCCTCACCGAGGGGGAAAACTATTCGGTCAACAGGACCAGAGGTCCCTATGAGGACAATATTACCTGGGTCATCACCTACAACGGCAGTCGGGTGCTGGGCAGGTCGGCTGATAACGAGTACAGCTACAGATATTTCTACGGCTCGGATACGGGCGTGTATACCTATCATCTTGAAGCTCTGGTGGAGGGGGATTACCGCACTGTCAGCAACACTATCACCTATAATATCGAAAGCCCCGTCACCACGGAGGACGACCCCGAGCTTGAGGATATGAAGGACACGGTGAAGCATACCCTCAAAACAATGCACATTATCGAGGACGATAACAGCGAGCAGACCTACACCTACCGCATGGGCTATATCGGCGATTTCAGCCATGAAAATGTTGTGGAGGGTCTGGTGTTCATGCTCAGCGAGGAAAGCGGCACCCAGTGCATAAGGGTGATATCAGACGGCGCTCTGGGCGGCGCACTTTTTGATAACTACGGCAAGCAGGGGCTGAGCTTTGGCGTGTGGTACGACCCCGCAACAGGCAGAGACTATTTAACTGCGGTCGAGAGAGAGGGCGAGAGCGTAACAGTCACCGACGCCTTCACGGGGGAGAGCCTTGACGGTGTTATAACCGATATGTCAGAGTTTTACAACAGCCTGCTTTACCCCACGCCCGAGGACGGTATCGACGAGGACCACTTCTATGTTTCAAGAGACCATGAGGCTTCCTTTGAGGGGGCATATTAAGGCAGTAAAGGAAAAAACTATTATGACAGTAAGATAAGGGGAATAGTCCCACACTATCATCTGAAAAAGGAGTCGATAAGAATGAGCGAAACAAAAACCGAAGTATTTGAGGGCTATACTAAGACCGAGGGCAGGTTTAAGTCGGCAGACGGTCTGCACGGGATATACTATGTGCTCTACCGCCCCGACAGCGAGCCTAAGGGCGTTTTGCAGATAGCCCACGGTATGTGTGAGTATATCGGCAGATATGATGACTTTGCCGCATATCTCGCAAAAAACGGCTTTGTGGTCTGCGGCAACGACCACCTGGGCCACGGCAAAAGCGTTGATGATGAAAGCGAGCTGGGCTGGTTCGCCGATGAAAAGGGCTGGCAGAAGTGCGTTGCGGATATGTACAAGCTGACCAAGCTTGTCAAGGAGGAGTACCCCGACCTGCCATACTTCATACTGGGTCACAGCATGGGCAGCTTTATGACCAGAGCCTACATAACAAAGTTCCACCGTGAGCTGGACGGCGCAGTTATCTGCGGCACAGGGGGCGGTATGCCCGGCGTGCCTGCACTGCTCACGCTGGTTGACGGTATCTCAAAGCTCCACGGCAGCAGATACCGCAGCAGCACCGTTAACAAAATGGCTTTCGGTATGTATAACAGCCGCATAGATGATGTGAAAACAGGCTATGAGTGGATATCAAGGGACGAAGCCATCGTTGAAAAATACACAAACGACCCCCTGTGTACCTACATTTTTACCCTCAACGGCTTTGAAAATCTTGCAAAGGTGATGTGGTATGTCTCCAACGACAAGTGGTTCGTGACATATCCCAAGGAGCTCCCCACATTCATCATCTCAGGCAGCGCCGACCCCGTGGGCGACTACGGCAAGGGCGTGCTTAAAGTGTATAACCGCCTGAGGATAGAGGGCTGCGACACCCAGCTCAAACTCTACAGCGGCGCAAGACATGAGCTGCTCAACGAGATAAACCGAGACGAGGTCTACGACGACATAAAAGCTTTCCTGGAGTCACAGATATAGCTTTGTCGGCTGGTTACCGGGGAAAACCTTTCTGAAGAAAGGTTATTCCCCAGACCCCTTTCCAAAGACTTTTATTTCTTTTTGGCGAGGGGGCATGAGTACTATTTTCAAGGCGTGACATAGCTGAATACAAAGTATGATAACAAAACAAAAGCCTCCTCGCCAAAAAGAAACAGAAGTTTTAGATAGGGGGTTGGGGTATATCCAAAAAGGTCACCCCCAATAAACAACTAACAAAGGAGTGAACTATCATGACCCTGCAGCAGATCATTGACGACTCGGAGAGAGTGGTATTTTTCGGCGGAGCAGGAGTTTCCACCGAAAGCGGCATACCCGATTTCAGGTCGGTGGACGGACTTTACAACCAGAAGTACGACTATCCCCCCGAGACTATACTCAGCCACGATTTTTTCATGAGAAAGACGGAGGAGTTTTACCGCTTTTACCGTGACAAAATGCTTTGCCTTGACGCAAAGCCCAACAAGGCTCACCTGAAGCTTGCCGAGATGGAAGAAAAGGGCAAGCTGTCGGCAGTTATAACCCAGAACATTGACGGGCTGCACCAGGCAGCAGGCAGCAAAAAGGTGCTGGAGCTCCACGGCTCGGTGCTGAGAAACTACTGTATGGACTGCGGCAAAAGCTGCACCGCCGAGGACATTTTAAACAGCACAGGCACGCCCAAATGCAGCTGCGGCGGACTTATAAAGCCCGATGTGGTGCTTTATCAGGAGGGCTTGGACGACCGCACCGTTGCCGAAGCAGTCAGGGAGATACAGAGCTGCGACACCCTTATCATCGCAGGCACATCTCTGACGGTGTACCCTGCGGCTGGCATGATAAGATATTTCAGGGGCAAATATCTGGTGCTGATAAACCGTGACCCCACACCTATGGACGACGCCTGCGACCTTGTTATAAATGACAAGGTGGGTGAGGTGCTGTCTCAGATAAAGATATAAAAAAGCGCAGGCGCGATAGATCGTCTGCTAAAAGAATAAAGAAGAAAGAATAAATATTGCTCCCCCAACTAAACCTTGCCAAAAATGCTTGACACAAATAAAAAATCTCTGCGTTGTAAAAGCTTGAAGGGCGACAGCCCATCTGCGCTTTTACGCCTTGATATTTTTTATTTTTGCCTGCGCCTTTCCGGCAAGGTTTAATTGGGGGAGCAATAAGAACTAACAGTGGACGCCTTTATTAGTCTATATTCTTTCTTCTTTTTTATTTACTGTTTTATAATTTCCCTCAGCTCAGCCAGCGTCAGACCTTTTTCTTTGGCAATGCGTGCAAGGTCGTCAAATTCAGCCTTGGTGCGGCTCACTCCGTAACCGCTTGAAGCCTTGACCCTTACCTCGCCGTAGGGGGTCTCCCTTGTCTGCTCGCTGCGGTGGAGCACGTATCTTTCGCAAAGGCGCTCTCTTATGCCGATGGTGGTGGTGTGCCTGAATATAAGCTCGGTCATCTGACTGCGCTGCTGGGGTCTGCAAAGGCAGGTGAGCATTACCCCCGGGCGGTTCTTTTTCATATAAAAAGGGGTGGTGAACACATCATTTGCGCCGTTTTCAAGGAGTACATCGCAGGCAAAGGCTATGTCCTCACCCGTCATGTCGTCCAGGTTGCACACAAGCTCATAGACTTCATCGCCGCTGTCCTCGGTGCTGCCCAGAAAAGCCCTGACGCAGTTAAGGCGGCTGAACTCCTTTTTACCCAGCCCGCAGCCGATACGCCGAGTTTTCATCTGCGGCATTCTGCCGAACTCGCTTACAAAATATTTCAGCAGTGCAGCCCCCGTGGGTGTGCAGAGCTCGCCCTCAATATCGCCGCTGTAAATTGGTACATCACGCAGGATATGCGCCGCAGCAGGGGCAGGCACGGGCAGTATGCCGTGGGCACACCTGACATATCCGCTGCCCACATGAACAGGCGAAGCCATCACCTTATCGGGAGCTATCAGCTCCATAAGCAGGCAGACCCCCACCACGTCGGCAACAGCGTCCATAGTGCCCACCTCGTGAAAGTGTATCTGCTCCACAGGTCTTCCGTGGGCATGGCTCTCTGCCTCGGCAATAAGCCGATAGACCGCCAGCGCGTCGTCCCTTACCTTTTGTGAGACGTCAAGAGAGCCAATGAGCTTTTCCACATCGCTCATAGTGGTGTGGTGGTGATGGTGTTCATGGGTGTGTTCGTGGTGCTCGTGAGTATGCTCATGGTTATGCTCATGAGTATGTTCGTGCCCATGCTCATGGTGGTGCTCATGGTGCTCATGGGAGTGCTCGTCATGGCTCTCCTCCTCCACGCCGTCAACGGTCACAGTAACATGGGTGCCGAGTATGCCCTGCTTTGCCGCACTTTCGGCACTCACCCTGACCCCCGTCAGCCCCAGCGAGTTTATTTTATCGAGAAAAAACTGCTTATCATCAACAAGCTCCAGCAGCGCCGCCGTGAGCATATCCCCTGCAGCCCCCATGCCGCATTCAAGATAAAGGGTATTCATAGTATCACAAGCCTTTCATATAATTGATCGTTTTATTGTCAATAAGCTATAGATCATTGTCTGATTTTATAATACCATATTTTTACTCCAAATGCAAGTGCTAACCGCACGGGGTCCTCACCGGACGGGGTATTTCCCCCACCTTCCGCACTTTTGTGATAACGGCAAAATTCCGAGTCCTCCCCGGAGGGGAGGGGGCGCTTTTGTGACTGCTAGAAGTTTGATGGCTGCGCCAACCCTGTAAAATGATGTATTGGTGTGCCTACAGTAGTAAGCAGCTTGCCTACAATCATTTTACACTAAGCCGCACGGGTATTCTCCCACCTATGCCTCTAGAAGCAAGAGGCAAGAAGCAAGAGTCCTCTTTTCAGACTTTGTGGGGATAGAAAATTTCTTGCCTCTTGCCTCTGACCTCTTACCTCTAATAGCTGGGGGAGCTTTCGTGGCTGCTGGTATTTCGATGGCTGCGCCAACCTTGCAAAATGTTGACTTGGTGCGCTGCTAGTCGCCAGATGATCAGAGAACTAGTGGCTAGAAATCAACTATCATACTTTGATATGTTAATGGTTCAGGTCTAACCTTAGAAAATAGTATAATGGTGCGATTTATCACATAATTTGCTAAACCGTTTTCTTGCCTCTTGCCTCTGACCTCTTGCCTCCAGAAGCACAAAACACCCCGAAAGGAGAAATCCCTTCGGGGTCTTTTGCGAAGTATAGAAGTATATATGAAGAAAAAATATGAGGATGGGCTTGAACTAACTCTCTTATCTCTGCTGCACTCCTCCGTTCTGCCGCAGCCACTGCGGCAGAACTAAAGAAGAGGTGGAGAAATTGGAGAAAAAAATATATGAAAAAAAGTTACTTTTAGACGGGACTTTTGCCTTTTTAGTGAAGTCATCTCACTGCGGATCCTTTACCGATCACCCGGCTATGGACCAAAACCTGTCAGTCCATACTATAGGTGTCCCTCTGACCTTGAATATATAATACTATCCGAATTTGATAATTGTGTGAAAACTGCTAAAAAGATGTGCGAAAAGATACCAAAAGTCACTTTACAAAAAGGCAAAATTTTGTTATAATAGAAACAAGACAGGAAAGGGCGGTGGTTTTATGGGCGGACCTCATAAGGAGCTTTTGCATTATGCCAAAGAGCATTTCAGGACCGTGACACGCCACAGGCATGAGGTCATGAAAAACTGCTTCAGGGCAGGTATACCACTGCAGGGGCTGCTGCACGATCTTTCAAAGTATTCTCCCGAGGAGTTTATCACGGGGGTGAAGTATTACCAGGGCACACGCTCCCCCCATGAGGGCGAGAGGGAGTCCTACGGATTTTCATATGCGTGGATGCACCATAAGGGCAGAAACAAGCACCATTTTGAATACTGGACCGACTACGACCCCGTCACCAGAAAGCTATCGCCTGTTAAAATGCCCCTTAAATATGTTAAGGAGATGTTCTGCGACAGGGTGGCTGCCAGCAAGATATATATGGGCGAGAACTATAACAACGGCTCAGCGCTGGCATATTATATGAAGGGCAAGGGCTCCAGAAATATCCACCCCGACACCGCGGCACTGATAGAAAAGCTGCTGACGATGCTGAAGCTCAAAGGTGAGGAGCGTACCTTTGCATATATCCGCAGACTGAGGTCATATTGATAAGGCTTTGCAGGTCTTGTCTCAAAAAAAACATTTTATGCAGTTCTCTTTCACCGCCGATAACGGAAAGGGAATGCCTGTAAAAAGGGTGTTTTTATGTTTAAAGGCAGTAAGAAAAATTATAAAATAATAGGGATAATAGCAGCTGCCATACAGAAGGAGTATGTTAAGGATATCGCCATGTCCGTAAGCAGAGAGGCTATCGCAAGAGGGTATAAGGTCATGCTGTTCTGCACCTATCACGACCTGTTCCACGATACCATGTTCACTAAGGGCGAGTCAAGCATTTTCAAGCTGGCAGGCTCTGAGCTTTTAGATGCAGTGGTGCTGCTGCCTGAGTCTGTAAAAAGCCCTGCCGCCTGGGAGGGGCTGCTCAGGGATACCAAGGCTATGGGCATACCCCTTTTGTGTATTGACCGCAATGTGGAGGGCTGCAGCAGTATAGTTTTTGATTATAAAAGCGCCTTTGAGGGCATTGTAAGGCACGTTGTTGAGCACCACCGCTGCAGGCGTGTGAACTTTATCGCAGGCATAAAGGGCAACAGCTTTTCTGAGGAAAGGGTGGAGTGCTATAAAAAAGTGCTGGCTGAAAACGGCATAGAGTTTGAAGAAAAACGGCTGGGCTACGGCGATTTCTGGGAGATACCCACCAAACAGGTAATGGAGGATTTTTTTGAAAGCGGGCTGGAGCTCCCCGAAGCCATAATATGCTGTAACGATGTGGCGGCTATAACCGCCTGCAAATGTCTTAAAAGCAGGGGCTATAATGTGCCCGAGGACGTGATAGTAACAGGCTTTGACGGCATAGAGCTGGAGCGCTATACCGTGCCCAGACTCACCACCGCCGCTGCCGATATACACGGTATGAGCGTTCAGGCTATGAATATCCTGGACTCAGCCATTGCAGGGGTCGTGATGCCCGATGTCACCGTTATACCCTACAGAATGAGGCTATCCCATTCCTGCGGCTGCAAGGTGGGCTCTGTCACCGATATCAATGATAAGATAATGGAGCTTTACAACAGGATAAATAACTCCCTTGGTCACGAGACCCATATGTTTGCATACGTGTTCCATGCGGTGGAGCTGAGGGATATGGACACCATGGGGGATATCATGGTAAGGTATGCCGACCTGTACACCTGGTGCTGCCTGAACTCCGATTTTATCAGCGACAAGCGTGAGAAAAGGCGGTATAACGAGTATTATACCGAGACCATGCATCTGCTGGCAAGGTGCGATAACGGCAAGCTCACAAAGCATATTGATTTTCCTGCAAAGGATATGCTGCCCGATATGGAGGACGTGCTTGAGGAGCATAACATACTGATGTTTCTGCCCCTGCATTTTCAGGAGGAGATAATGGGCTACTGCGCCGTTTCCATCAATACCGAAAGCTTTAATTTTGATAACACTCACCGCTTTATAAACAACACCAACCAGATATTTGAAAACCTTAAAAACCGTGTTCGCTTGCAGCAGGCATATGCCGAGATGGAGGAGATGCACCTGAGAGACCCCATGACGGGGGTATACAACCGCAGGGGCTTTTACAAAAGCGTTGCCGAGCTGGGGGCTAAATACGGCAGCAGCAAAAAGTATCTGCTTTTCTCGGCTGACCTTGACGGGCTCAAAAGCATAAACGACAGCCACGGCCATCTTATGGGAGATGCGGCTATCGTTGAGACCTCAGCAGCCATGAGCAGCTATGATGACGAAGCCGTCTGCGCAAGGTTCGGCGGCGATGAGTTCGTGGCAGTTATGGCGGTTGATGACGCCGAAGGCTTTAAGACTGATTACATGGCACATATCGACAGCGAGCTGGCTGATTACAACAGCCGCAGCGGTCTGCCCTTTGAGGTATCTTTGAGCATAGGCGCTGCCGATCTGGCAGGGGTAGATGTGGCAAGCATTGAGGAAGCCATGAAGGAAGCGGATAAGCATATGTACAAAACAAAAAAGCAGCGGCATAAAGATGCGGCTGCAAAGGCTGACTTATAAACAAAATGATAAACAAATGACCGCCCGAAGGTGAAGTCGGACGGTCATTTTTATTTATAGCTGCATAATATCTGTTTCAGATAAAATACAGCGCCGATAAACGTCAGCTGAAATACTTTTCAACAAAGCTGTTCATTATAACGGGTCTTGAATAGTAGTAGCCCTGATAGCTGTAGATGTAAAACTGCTTTGCGAAATCTATCATCTCTCGGGTCTCCATACCCTCAAGGCAGATATGCACTTTAAGCTCCTGTGCGCAGCTGGATATCGCCTTGATGATAGACTGGTTGACAGTGTTGGTCATTATATCCTTAGTGAAGCCCCTGTCAAATTTCAGCGTCTCAACAGGCAGGTCACTAAGCAGGTTAAGGGACGAATAGCCTGTGCCGAAATCGTCAATAGCTATCTTTATGCCAAGCCCCGTGAAGTAGTCTATCTCCCTGTGTAAAAACTCCCTCTCCAGCTGGCGGCAGCTCTCTGTCAGCTCCATACAAAGGTTTTTGGCAGAAAAGCCCGTTTCCTCCAGTATCACCCTTACCGAGTCCCTGAAAAGCGGGTGAGACAGCTGTGTGTATGAGATATTTACGTTGAGCACAAAGTCGGGGAACTTATCAACAATGCTCCTGCTCTCGCTCAGCGACCGCCTGAGTATCCAGTTGCCCAGCCCGAAAAAGCTGGGGTCGTTTTCAAGCAGGGGTATGAACACCCCCGGCATTACCTCGCCAAACTCTTTGCTCTTCCACCTGAGAAGTGCCTCTGCCCCTATAAGCTCCTCACTGTCCGAGGATATCAGCGGCTGATAGCACATATAAAAGCCCTCATAGTCATTGAGCATGGCTTTTCTCAGCGCACTTATCAGCTCCAGCTTTCTGCGCTTTGTGCCCTTCATGCTGTCGTCGAACACGTAAAGCTCACCGTGGTGCTCCTGCTTTGACTGCTCCAGAGCATATCTGGCACTGCCCTGCACCGAGAACTCGTCATAATCGCCGCTGAGCATAACTGCGCCTGCCGAAACTGTTATGGGTATGCGTATGCCGTCCACAAAGACGTTATACTTCATCTCGTACTGAATTTTCCTGAAAATATCGTATATCCCCGGTATCTGCATATCGGTGAAAAAGCAGGCGAATTTAACGCCGTCCATACGGTACACCTTGCAGCCCCTGCCAAGCAGCCCCTGCAGCCTGCTGCCCACCTCTTTGAGCACCCTGTTGCCGAAGCTGTAGGAGTAGATATCGTTTATCTCCGAAAAGCTGTTTATGCCTATAAGCAGCTCCACCGCCTCTTTGCCTGAGTCCCTCAGCTCCTTGATATGCTGCAAAAACTCATAGATATTATAAAGGCTGGTAGCTGCGTCAACATTATCCGCAATGCCGTGGTTTTCCAGCGTGCCCACAAAAATATCGGGTGAGTCACCGCTGCCCTTCATCACCTTGCCGCTGCAGGTGATGATAACATATTCGCCGTTTTTGTTCAGCGCCCTGTAATCCAGCTTATGGGTGTTTTTCTCGCCCGAAAAAACAGCTTTTATATCATCGAGGTATTTCTGCCTGTCATCAGGATGTATATGCTCAGCCCACTTGGCGCCTGCATTTTTTATGTACTCGCCCGACAGACCAAAATAATCAACAGCATTTTTTGACCATCTGGAAACATCGTCCCTCATATTGCAAAGATACACATACCGCCTGTCAGAGGTCTCGGCAAAGCCTTCAAATATCCTGTTTTCAAGCTCTGTCATCTGCATTTTGATATTATCCTGTGCCATCAGAGATCACCTCCCTTTCCCTTATTGCTTTCATTTTATCCCTTTATGATCCTATAAACCCACATTATCATTATTTTTTAAATTATACCACATTTTAGAAAATAATACAACAGCTTTAACAATTATTTAATCTTTCCAACCTCATTTTTAGCGTTTTGCACAATTTCAACAGCAACTTCACCGGCATAAGCCACTAAAATAGTATAGTTTGACCTTGTGAAAACCCCGAAAACAGGCACTTTCGCAGTTTTCGACAAAGATTTCAGCAATAGTAAAAAATCAAATTATAAAACACTCACGAAAAGTATTGCTCAGTGCGCTTTTTATTGGGGGAGACCCTTTTGGAAAGGGGTCTGGGGAATAACGCACAAACCTATACTTATTCCTCTTCTGAGAGGATATTTTTAATGCTTTGCATTTTTCTGTCCCACTGGGCGCTGTCATCGGCGCATTTTTTCAGGTCTGCGGCTAACATATCCAGCTTTTCCTGTGAGAGATTTTTCTTATATCTCAGCTTATGCTCCAGGCTTGCCCAGAAGTCCATAGCGATGGTCCTCAGCTGCACCTCCACCTTAACGGGGCGCTTTTCGTTTTCGAGAAAAATGGGGACCTCCACAATAAGGTGCAAGCTGCGGTAGCCGTTGGGCTTGGGGTTTTGTATATAGTCCTTCATTTTTATAAGGGTGATATCGTCCTGCTGCAAAAGGCAGTCTGCCAGCTTATAGATATCCTGAATGAAAGAGCACACCACCCTTATGCCTGCGATATCGTAGATATTATCCTCCAGCGAGCCCAGATTTCTGGGGATATCCTTTTTGACCATTTTGCGCATTATGCTGCCGTAGCTTTTCACTCTTGAGGAGATAAACTCGATAGGGTTGCTCTCACTTTTCACCGAGAACTGCTCGTTGAGCACCTTAAACTTAGTCTCGACCTCCATAATGGCGCATTTATAGTAGGAAAAAAACTGCTGCAGCGGCACCATGCTTTCCTCCATGATATTTATAAAATCATTTTCGGTGTAGTCGCTGAGGGAGAGGTCCTCGATAGCGTTCATAAGCTCAGCCTTCACCTGCGGTGTAAGATAATCCATGATCTTCTCCTTTTTGATCTCTGCATACGGTTATGAAAAGGGCTCAGTCCTTTTCACAGTAATTATATCACAACAATAAATCCTTGTCAAATGTCCTCACCGGACGGGGTATTTCCCCCACCTATCGCACTATTGTTGAGTAGGTAAGCACTCGAGTCCTCCCCGGAGGGGAGGGGGCGCTTTCGTGGCAGCTAGTATTT